>JAJBBD010000177.1 GCA_020532355.1 Candidatus Cloacimonadota bacterium
CGGCGAAAATTGCCCGTAACTACATTATTCCGCGCAATTGGCATTTCGACCAACCATGACCTCCGTAAGACTTTTTACCAAGCCGAAACAATATCTGTATCTGAGGCTAAGAACCGCCATCTGTTCAAAGATATTAAGGTGACTGGCATGGATGAGCCGATCGCTTTTGCCAACGAACAAGTAAGCGATGCACTCATCAAGATTTTGGGAGAACACAAAATCAAGAAGGTAGAAGTAATAAACTACGATTTTGAAATTGCTCGCAAAGTACTGGAAAATACTATAGCAAAAGATCCTACCAATAATCAGGAAGAAGCGCTTAAAAAGATATACTCACTCATTCGTCCCGGTGAAGACGCACCCTTGGAAGCCGCTAAGCAATTGGTTGATAGGATGTTCTTTAACGAGAAACGCTATAATCTTGGCGATGTGGGACGATACAAGATAAACTCTCGCCTGGGCATTGATGTAGACGAATCTGTGATGACTTTAACGGTCACAGATTTTGTACATATCTTTAAAACTCTTATTAATATCTACCACGATCAAGATGAGGTGGATGATATAGATAACTTGGCAAATCGCCGCGTGAGAACCGTAGGTGAATTGCTTCAGGAACAATATAATTCAGGGCTTGCTATGGTAGCACGCATCATTATGGAGCGCATGGCAATATCTAATATAGATGAAATTACGGTACACGATCTGGTAAATAGCAATGCGCTTATTAACGTAGTTCAGGGCTTTTTCCTAACCGGTCAGTTGTCTCAGTTTATGGAACAAACCAACCCGCTGGCGGGCTTGCGTCATAAGCGTGCTCTTTCTGCCTTAGGGCCGGGGGGATTGGCTCGTGACCGTGCCGGGTTTGAGGTTCGTGACGTTCATGCCTCACACTATGGTAGAGTGTGCCCCATCGAAACTCCAGAAGGACCAAATATTGGTCTTATAGTATCTCCGGCAATCTATAGCCGCATCAACAAGCTGGGCTTTATTGAAACTCCTTATAGGAAGGTTATCAATGGCGTTGTGAGCGATGAGTATGTCTATATGGATGCCGCCGAGGAAGAGAAATATATCATTGCCCAATCCGATGTGCACTTAGATGATGATCGCCGGATTATGGATGAGATGATCTTTGCACGTGAGCGGGGCGAATTTATCCAGGTGAGTCCGCAAGAAATCCAGTATATGGATGTGGCTCCTCAACAGATGGTTTCTGTTTCGGCTGCGATGATCCCCTTCTTGGAGCATGATGACGCAAACCGTGCTCTGATGGGTTCAAATATGCAGCGCCAAGCAGTTCCGCTTATCAATCCTCAGGCACCAATCGTAGGCACAGGAATGGAAAAGATTATCACTATGGATAATTCGGATATCGCTTCGGCACCTTATGATGCTACTGTGGTAAACGTAACCTCTGCATACATTGACCTGAAAGCCCTAGATGAAAAGGATGAAGCTCTGTATTTGGGAACAGGAAGCCGCATCAAGATGAAAAAGTTTGTACGCACAAACCAGGACACCTGCGCCAACCAACGCCCAATAGTACGTATTGGAGATGTGGTACGCAAGGGTCAACCGCTTTCAGATGGAGCTTGTGTAGAAGATAATCGCCTGGCTCTTGGCACTAATATGATGGTTGCTTTTATGCCTTGGTATGGCTATAACTATGAAGATGCCATTATCCTGAGCGAAAAAATCGCTCGTGAAGATACGCTTACCTCAATTTATATTGAAGAGATGGAAGTGTTGGTACGAAATGTAAAAAACGGTCGTGAAGAGCTAGCATACGACATTCCTAATGTACCCTCCCACGCACTACGTAATTTGGATAAGACAGGTATCATCAGAGTAGGCTCTGTAATTCATGCCGGCGATATAATTGTGGGTAAAGTAACCCCCAAAAGCATCGAGATAGACCCATCACCGGAAGAAAACCTGATGCGAGCATTATTTGGAGATCGGGCTGGCGATTTTACCAACAGTTCGCTAAAAGCTAAACCTGGCATGGAAGGCGTAGTGATAGATGTCAAGGTGTTTTCTCGTTTAGAAGATGGTACCGATCAAGATGATGAAAACGACGATAAAATTCGCAAGCTAAAAGAAGAATTGGCTTTACGTCGCAAAAAAGTAGAAGAATTTAAAGAAGAGAAACTCTCTGCCATTTTGTTGGGTCAGAAAGCGAAAACTATTTGGGATGAAAAAACCAATGCCTACTTCATCGCACCTGGCAAAAAGATTAGTAAAGAGGATGTTAAGCGGATTAACTTCAAGAAATTAGATATGGATGTTGAGATGGTGGAAGACACCGAAATCAACAACACCATATATCAAGACATTGCGCTTAAGATAAAACAATCTCTTGAACAAAGCGAAAACATCTACAAAAAGTCTCGCGAACGCATCAAACACGGCGATGAATTGCAATATGGCGTACGCAAAATGGTTAAAGTATATGTTGCTAAAAAGCGTAAGATTGAAGTAGGTGATAAGATGGCTGGACGCCATGGTAACAAAGGCGTTATTTCCATTATTGCACCAATTGAAGATATGCCCTTTATGGAAGATGGCACTCCGGTTGACATCGTGCTCAATCCGCTAGGTGTGCCATCTCGTATGAACATTGGGCAGATTATGGAGACTCATCTTGGTCTCGCCGCCAAGTATCTTGGGTTTGAAGTAGAAACGCCAATTTTTGATGGCGCCAGTAACGAGGATATTCGTTCAGAACTAAGAAATGCCGGATTTGAAGATGACGGCAAGATGGTGCTATACGATGGAAAAACTGGTACTCCTTTCAAAGAAAGAGTAACGGTTGGAATTATCTACATGATGAAACTCAACCATCTGGTAGCCGATAAAATGCATGCCCGCTCTACGGGGCCTTATTCCCTTATCACCCAACAGCCATTGGGCGGAAAAGCCCAGCATGGTGGTCAGCGTTTAGGTGAAATGGAAGTTTGGGCGCTGGAAGCGTATGGTGCAGCTCATCTATTGGAAGAGATGCTTACAATCAAGAGTGACGATGTTGATGGCAGGAATAATGCTTTCAAGGCAATTACAAGAGGCGAAAACCCGCCTCCTCCGGGAGTGCCGGAATCGTTCAACGTGTTGGTGAGTGAGCTAAAATCCTTAGGTTTCGACATAGAGTTTGTTAAAGACGACGAAGGCAAATAGAGGGAGAAAATAGGATGAAAGATACAAAACGAGAACAAAGACCTACCGATTATGATTCCGTAAGAATCAAGATAGCTTCTCCCGATACCATTATGAATGATTGGTCTCACGGCGAGGTTACCAAACCTGATACCCTCAATTACCGTACCCTCAAACCGGAAAAAGACGGATTATTCTGCGAACGCATCTTTGGTCCGGAGCGAGACTACGAGTGTGCTTGTGGAAAGTATAAAAAGAAGCGCTTTCAAAATACGGTTTGTGAACGCTGTAATGTATTGGTTACAACCAGCCGTGTTCGTCGCACTCGCATGGGGCACATTCAATTGGCGGTGCCTATTGCCCACATCTGGTTCGTAAAATCTGCGCCTTCCAAGATTGGCACTCTATTAGATATGACAATCAAAGATTTGGAGCGAGTGCTTTATTATGAATCCTTCATCGTGATCGATCCTGGCGATAGCCCTTACGAAAAGATGGAACTATTGGAAGTGGACGAATATTACGAGATTAAAGATAAAGTTGGCGACAACTTTGTAGCGATGATGGGTGCAGAGGCAATCAAAGAGCTCTTGGAGCGTATTAACCTCAAGAATGAAGCTCTCGATCTCAGAACTCGTCTCAAATTTGAAGAATCTGCCCTAAGAAAGCAGAAGTTAATAAACAAACTAAAGATTGTTGACGCTTTTATTAAAAGCAACAACAACCCTTCACACATGATTATGGAAGCTCTGCCAGTGCTTCCTCCAACCTTGCGTCCCTTAGTACCATTAGAGGGAGGCAGATTTGCCACGGCAGATTTTAACGATCTGTACCGCCGCGTAATTACTCGCAATAATCGCTTAAAAGGTCTATTGGAAATTCGCGCACCTGAGGTGATCTTAAGAAATGAAAAACGCATGTTGCAGGAAGCTGTTGATGCGCTTATAGATAACAGCCGGAAGGCGCGCCCGGTACGGGGAAGGGGAAACCGTCCCTTAAAATCCCTTACAGATCAGTTGAAGGGTAAGCAGGGGCGCTTCCGCCAGAATCTATTAGGTAAACGCGTCGATTATTCCGGTCGTTCTGTGATTACGGTAGGCCCGGAGCTTAAGCTATATCAATGTGGTTTACCCAAGGAGATGGCGGTAGAGCTTTTTAAACCATATCTTATTGAGCGCCTTCAAAAAATGGGAGAGGTAGATAAGGTAAAGAACGCCAAAAAGTTGATTGAAAGAAAGCAACCGGAAATATGGAGCATCCTGGAAGACGTTGTAAAAGACTATCCTATCCTATTGAACCGCGCCCCCACTTTGCACCGTCTTGGTATTCAGGCATTTATGCCAATATTAACCGATAATAAGGCTATTCAATTGCATCCTATGGTATGCGTACCATTTAATGCAGACTTTGATGGTGACCAGATGGGCGTGTATGTACCCTTATCACTGGAAGCACAAATTGAAGCACGAGTTTTGATGCTTTCTACCCGGAATCTATTGTTACCTGCAAATGGAAGGTTGGCAATGGCCGCAAACCAAGATATTGTTTTGGGCTGCTATTATCTTACCATGATTGAATCTAATCCTCCGGAAGACACCAATTCTCTTAAACATTTCTATGGTCCAGATGATGTGATTGCTGCCTATGAAAGCCAAGAACAGCTTTGCAGCGTTAAAGGCGAAGCAGTAATTGAGCGCAGCTTGGATTTGCATACCTGGATTGTTGTAAAGATTGAAGGTAATTACATCGTTACTACCGTGGGAAGAGTTATTTTTAACCAAATTATTCCCGCCGAAGTAGGATATCAGAACATTACCTACGATAAAGGGAAAATTAACGATCTTGCCATGCTTAGCTATGATGCAGTAGGTCAATTCCGCACTTCAGAATTCTTAGATGAACTCAAAGAAATCGGATTCCGCTATGCTACCCGTGCCGGCGTTACCTTTAGCTTTGGCGATATAGTTGTGCCCGAGCGTAAGAACGAGATCATAGACGATTCTGAGAGTGATGTATTAAAGATCTCAGATCTTCATCAAAAGGGTGGAATTACCGAGAATGAACGCATGGGTCGTGTTGTAGATACGTGGAAAAAAACCACCGTACGCGTAACAGACGAGATGATGGAACAACTATCTAAAACCCGCAATGGGCTAAACTCGATCTACATGATGTATAAATCTGGAGCTCGTGGCTCGAAAGATCAGATTAAACAATTAGGTGCAATGCGCGGTCTAATGGATAAGCCTTCCAAAATTGGTTCTACTGGTGGCGCAGATGTAATCGAGACGCCCATTAAATCGAACTTTAAAGAAGGTCTTACGGTTCTAGAATATTTCATTTCCACACACGGAGCACGTAAGGGCTTAGCCGATACTGCGCTCAAAACTGCAGATGCCGGTTATCTAACCCGCCGTTTAGTGGATGTTGCCCAGAATGCCATCATTACTATGGACGATTGTGGCACAAACCGTGGTGTACACATGACGGTGCTTAAAGAAGGGAATGAGGTAGTACAAACATTAGCAGAGCGCATTCAAGGCAGATATGCCGCCGAAGACATTGTCGATCCAGTTACTGGCAAAGTGCTTGTAAATGCAGGCGAAGAAATTAGTAATAAAATGGCTCGCACTCTGCAAAATCATGGGCTTATCAGCGTACATGTTCGCAGTGTGCTTACCTGTGAAGCCGAGCGTGGTCTTTGCGCTAAATGTTACGGCCGTAATCTTGCTACTCTCAAACCTGTCGTATTGGGAGATCCGGTTGGCGTAATTGCAGCGCAAAGCATTGGCGAACCTGGAACCCAGCTTACCTTGCGTACATTCCATATCGGAGGAGCGGCATCAACTGCTACCGATCTTGCTGAGGTGGTTTCCAGTAACGATGGACTTATCAAGTTCGATCGGATGAATACGGTAAGCAATACCGAAGGACAGCTGATCTCTGTTTCTCACTTAGGTAAACTGATAATTGTGGACGAGAAAGATGAGAATAGAATCATCGAAGAATACAAAGTAGAATATGCTGCTACTGTTCATGTACGTGATGGGCAGAAGATAGCCACCAATACCAAATTGCTCTCTTGGGACCAGTTCAACAATCCCCTTATTTCTACTGCTCAGGGTACTTTACATTATGAGCATTTCGTAAAAGACATCACTTACAAAGAAGAATATAACGATATCACGTTTAGTAGCGATATCACCATCATCGAATCCAAAGACCGCAAGAAACAACCTCAATTCAAGATTGTAGGAGAGGATGGAAGCATGCGCCTTATCCCGCTACCTACCGGTTTGGTGGTTCGGGTGGAAGATGGAAGCTTTGTCCATCAGGGCGACATCTTGGGGCAAACTTCACGGATGACTATTAAGCAGCGCGATATCACAGGTGGTCTGCCACGTGTGCAAGATCTCTTTGAAGCCCGCGTTCCCAAAGAAAAAGCCCAGATTTCAGATATTGATGGTGTGGTTACTATTGGTGGCCTTAAGAAAACCGGTCGTGATATCTTTGTAACTCCTCCCAATGGGCTCTATGCTCCCAACGATGGGCAAGTGGTTGTGCTTCTGGATGATGAGAAAAGACAGCGTATTTATGTACTTACCCAAAAAAGCCTATACGCCAAAAACGCTGGTAAATGCAAAATAGTTACTGAGGGTAAAAAGAAAGTTATCGTAATTGCCAAACGCAATCAGAAACCGGTCGAATACAAGGTACCACGAGGCTTGGAAGCCATTGTTAATGAAGGTGAATCGATAAAAGAAGGAGCCCCGTTATGTGGCGTTGTCTTTATGGTTCCAGCAGAGCAAGAAAGTATTGTGGAATCTGGAGATATGGTAACGGAGTGGCAGGCTTTAGCCGGACGCAAATATTCTATTCCCACCGGAAAACGCATTATTGTACACCAGGGAGACCGTGTGGAAAGTGGTGACGCTTTATCCGATGGTCCGTTGGATCCCCACGATATGCTGGTGAAGGGTGTTATAGAAGCCCAGATGCTGATTCTTAACGAAATTCAGGAAATCTATCGCAAACAGGGTGTAAAAATTGACGATAAGCACGTTAGCGTGATTATCCGCCAGATGTTTAAAAAAGTACGCATCAGCGATAGCGGTAGCACCGGCTTCTTGCAAGGTGACATCGTGGATAAGATAAGAGTAGAAAGAGAAAACCGCGAAGCAGTGTCCTTCGGCAAGCAACCGGCACAGTTCGAACAATTGCTTTTGGGCATTACCAAAATTTCTCTCTTGACGGATAGCTGGCTTTCTTCAGCTTCGTTCCAAGAAACAACAAAAGTACTCACAAAAGCCGCCATAGAAGGCAGCGTTGACCATCTCGAAGGTCTTAAAGAAAGTATAATACTTGGTCACCGCATCCCTGTGGGTACCGGTACCAGAACTTATAACAACAAAATCAAAGAAGCAGTGGCAAACGGAGAATCGGTTGCCGAAATCATCAGCAGATTTGCTCACCCGGATGTGAATGAAGAAGCTGAGGATATTCTTGATTTTTGAAATTATAAACATACACTGAAATAATGATAAGGAGATAATCAGTGCCAACCATCAATCAACTGATCCGAAAAGGAAGATCTGTAGTTGAGGTCAAAAAGAAAAACAGGGCGCTTATGGGATGTCCGCAAAGGCGCGGAGTATGCACTCGTGTTTACACGACTACGCCCAAAAAACCCAACTCAGCTCTTCGTAAAGTCGCTCGTGTCCGTCTTGTGAACGGATTTGAAGTTACAGCTTATATTCCCGGTGAAGGACA
>JAJBBD010000178.1 GCA_020532355.1 Candidatus Cloacimonadota bacterium
AAAAAAACATAAAAAAAAAAATTTAAAAAAAAAAAAAAAAAAAAGAACCCAAACCATAAAAAAAAAAAAACAAGGGTTTTTCCCCCCCCCCCCCCCCCCCGCAGCACTATAGACGCTATTAGGCCCAAGCTCTATTTAATGCTGACGATTTGTTTTTTTATGTCATGCAACCTCTTTGCCAGAAACATTTATGTAGATGGCGACCAAGCTGCATACGGTAATGGGACAATCAGTACTCCATACAAATCAATTGTATCCGCAATCAGCGAAGCCCGCAACCATGCTGAACCCAATACAATCCATATTAAAGGTAGAGATAGTGCTAATTATTACGATCAAAACCTGAGTATTAGCGGATTTCAATATCCTCTAACTCTCAAGCAGTGGGATATAAGTAGCAATGAATTGATTATCAAAGGAACGGGAAACTCAATGTCCACAATCACGTTGGGCAACAATGCTGCTACGATTAAGATAATGGGTGCCACAATATCCAGAGCATCGGAGCCCCAAATTAACTCTACTCTGCTGGGAGGAGGCCTTTTTATTTATTATAGCGAATCCGTAGTAATTGAAGATTGCATAATTAATCATTGTCGAGCATGGAAAGGCGGTGGGATCTATGCATATCAATCAGATCTAGAGCTAATCAACACGAAAATGCACAATAACACCGGAGTTCGCTACACTGGCTTAGTATTAATCTCTTTCGGTGGAGCAATTTATGCAGAAGATTCCGAGATTACAGTCAGCGAATCACTGCTCTATTTTAATCATGGAGGTTCACAAACTGCCTGTGAAGAAACTATTTATCTGTATGGAGGATTATTGTCTTGCGAAGCTACAACCCTTTATCATGATTCGCCTACAGCCGTACAGGTGTGGACATACGAAGGGGATTCAGTGTTCCAAAACTGCATAATATTCCAGCCCTACATGAATGTAAATGCCTCTTACGAGTTTTGTTGTGCCTATAATACCCAGTACTCCGCGTTTGGGGGTTTGGGCAACATAATTGCTGACCCAATGTTCAATGGTGATTTTTCTCTTGAGAAAGGTTCCCCCTGTATAGGTACTGGATATTCTGCGGATTTCTGGGATCATCAAGGGGCTCCGGGAAATCAAGACTTGATTACTCCTCACGATGAAACCCAAGACATTGGCGGAATACCCTATAATGGCGATCGATTCATTAGATATAGCTTCGATGATGACCCTCAAGGAAACTGGATGTGCTTTCCGGTTCTTGATGACCATTCCTATGTAAACATTGATGGGGTTGATTACCGTGCCGACAATATGCGAGCTTTCTTCTACGATTATGAAGGACCTTTTTCAGAGATGGATAGGGTCTCATTCAAGTGGTATGATCCCGGCAATGTGTTTGGCGAATATACTCATAGGCCGAATGCTGTAATCACTTGGCACTACATGCGTGGATTGAACAGCGACGAAGGATTCCTTGGCTATAAAGCTCTTTTCAATAGCCCCTTAGAAATGGAGAGGCTACATGGCTACCATGTGCCTTTAGATCAATATGTCCAAGTCCCAGAGCCCGGGGTAGAGAATTGGATAGGTTATTTCCTGCCTGAGACGCAAACTGTTAGTGCTTTCGGTTCCTACCTGGATGAGTTATATTATATCCAGCATAAGGACTGGACGATGGTAAGAATAATGGCGAAAAGAGGAGCTCCATGGATTGTATTTGGAGAAGTAGGAGCACCAAGCCCATCTCTTTCATACGGAGACATGGTCATAGTAAAGAGGTTCGGTTCGCCCAGTGTTGGACAGTTTCAATGGGCAAGGGGTTTACATGCTACAAAGTATGTTCGTGAAACACCTGAATACTTTGAGTTCAATATCGAGCCCGATTATACAGCAGTATTTGTTCAAATGGATTCTCTTGCCACGACAAAAGAGATAGCCATTATGAGCGATGATCTGTGTTATGGTGCCGCGGTGGTGAATGGTGAAACAGTGATGATTCCAGCCTTTATATCGTCTCTGCCAGAAGGCTCGGAATTGGAGCTTGTCGCTTGGGACGGAGCCAAGTCCAGTGCTAAATCTATCTCCATCAACCTTTTTGATCAGACCAATAATGCATACGTACAGTGCAGCTCTTTTGTAAAAGACACATCTGATCATTATCTGATTAAAATGGGTTCTACGCTCCCCGATACTGACGCACCGAGTACGCTAAGCTTAGGTATTAAGAACTATCCCAATCCCTTCAATCCCAGCACCACCATCAGCTACAGTGTGCCTGCAAATGGTGATGTAATGCTCAATATCTACAACGCGAAAGGCCAATTGGTAAACACGCTGGTGAGTGAGCACAAAAACAAAGGTAACTATCAGGTAGTCTGGCAAGGAAGAGATATGAGTGGCAATTCTGTCGCTTCCGGCTTGTATTTCACCCGCTTGGTATCTGGCGGAAAATCTATAAACAACAAAATGCTACTGCTGAAGTAGATAAATATAGGGTATATGGAGCGGTGTCTATCACCGCTCCATACCTGATATAACGGGAGCTGACATGAAACAATATTTACTAATAGCTATGCTACTGCTACCATTGGCGGTATTCGCTATTACCAGACACGTGTCCCTGGATGGAACTCAAGCCTATACTTCCATACAGGTGGCTATCAACGATGCCCAAAGTGGAGATGTGGTATTGGTGTATCCGGGACACTATATCGAGAATATAGATCTTTCTAACAAACAGAACCTCATCCTTGTCTCCCTGGAATATACGACCGAAGATACTACCTACATAAGTACTACGATCATCGATGGCTCTGCCAATGCGAATTCCACTGTAATCTTTTATGAAAACGCCGTGAATATCACCCTAAGAGGGTTTTCAATCACCGGGGGTAGGGGATATGACTACTTCAATGGTGCATCGCCGCGACAAATATTTGGAGGCGGAATATTCTTCCACAAAAACTGCAGTGCAAGCCTGATCAATCTCAATATCTATGATAACATAGCATCCATAGGGGGGGGTATGATTATTGCAGAGAATTGTTCTGTGACTTTATCAAAGGTGAATATCTATAACAATATTGCCAGATATACCGGAGGTGGCTTGTCGATTGGCAGTTCGCCCCAGGAAGGAGCACCAACGATAGTCTTCTCACAGACTGATAGGTGCAGCATCTACAACAATTTTGCCCAATGGGGCATGGACCTACATTGGCATTATATTCACTACGGTACGGTTTCCATCTATCTGAAGAAATTCACCGTGCCCACTTATGAACGCTATTATGCTGATCATTATGACGCAGGGTATGACAGCTCTCCTTATGTAGTGTTTGATATCCAGGAAGCCTATCTGCAACCGATTGATGCAGATATCTACGTAAGTCCCTTGGGTGATGACGACAATGATGGGCTTAGCCCTGCCACAGCCCTCAAAACTCCCTCGCTGGGCATGCAGAGAATTGCCAGTAATCCTGCTCAACCCCGGACAGTCCACCTGATGGCAGGAGAACATCATAACCTTATGATGGATGAATACATCCCCATCGCCATGAAGGATTATACCACATTGCAGGGTGTATCGGAAGCTCAAACGAGACTCTATGCCGAAAACCTGATTGATGGCACGGGAGTGGTAACCATGGGCATCAGGAGGTTTGGCATGCAGATGAAGAATGTATCCATCACCACAAGCATGGCATCTGCTCTCTTCAGTTGGGAAATCTTTGATTGCCATTATGAAAACATCACGGTTGAAAACTCATCAGTTAGTCAATGGATGGTAGCCTTGGGCTATATCAATAGCGATTATACTATGAAGAACATCACCTTGAGCAACAACACAGCCCAATATCACGACTTTGGCTTATATCTAAAAGGAGCAGTAATCAAGCTTGATAAGATCGTGATCAGGGACAGTGGCGTGCCTTGGATGCCGGGCCCTTGGGATCGAGGTTGTGGAGCTTTTGACATTGCGGTGCGGGATACCTTGATCGTCAGCAACAGCAGGTTCGTCAATAATACCCACTATTCAGAGGATGGATTTGCCCAGTTCAGGACTTATTTCGGGCCACAATCCAGCCAAGTGGTTATATTTGATAATTGTCTCTTTGCGGGCAATACCGCCAGCGGCGGAGTCAGAAATATTGATATCTTTGGTGGGCAGAGTGTTGATTTTATCAATTGCACCTTCGCCAATAATACCGGTACCTATCCAGATTACTTGCGTATTGGATCTTATGTAAACCGCATAGTGAATTGCATCTTTTCGAACAACAGCAATGCCTTTGATATCAGAACCACAATAGATACGCATATCGAAAACAGCCTATTCAGCAAAACTAACAATATCTACAGGGTGTACGAAGATCAATCCTTGAATTGGGGTGCGCATAACATCACTGGCACCGATCCCTTGTTCAGCGGTGATGATCCTACCCTGCCCAGCTATTATTGTCTGTTTTCGGATGAGGAAAATGGTTACTCACCAGCCATAGATGCCGGAACCATGAATTCTGCGATCTTGCCTTCAGGTTATGTTGTTCCTGAATATGATGCCTTTGGTTTTAACCGGGTCTATGGGTCGCAGATTGATATCGGTTGTTATGAATCACAGGGATATACAGGCAATGAGGAAGAGCTTAATCCAACTGTGAGCAATTTGCAATTAGCAAACTATCCCAATCCCTTCAATCCCAGCACCACGATCAGTTACAGTGTTCCCACCGATGGTGATGTAAGCCTTGCTATCTACAACGCCAAAGGCCAATTGGTAAACACGCTGGTGAGTGAGCACAAAAACAAAGCTAACTATCAGGTAGTCTGGCAGGGGAAAGACAAAAGTGGTAATAATGTCGCTTCCGGCCTATACTTCACCCGTCTAAAATCTGGCGGAAAATCCATTACCAACAAAATGCTGCTGCTGAAGTAGTGTAATCATCGATGGTAGCAATGGCAATACATCTACTATCCTCAGTTTTGAATACACCACCGAATGCACGATAAGGGGATTTTCCATAACCGGAGGTAAGGGTTATGATTATTACCCCAATGCGTATAGTCGTTATCAGATCTCTGGAATCGGTATATTTATCAATAGGAATAACTCTGTCGTACTAAGTAAGCTGCGGATATTTGGGAGCCGTGCTGCCAGTGGCGGCGGGATCGCAATTCTTGGCTCCAACACAGTTTTAATGTCTTCGGTAGATATTTATGATAACCTCGCTCGCTATGCCTAAGCGCATGTAGCATAATTCTTTATGATCAGAGAATCCGGTACTCCCTTACTGGATTCTCTTTTTGTAATTTGGGGAAACTTATTGAAAAGCAGCGTTGTAGTGGAAACAGCCGAATATGCTTCAAAACGAGCCCTTTAGGGACGGATTTTTAGATAGCACCCGACAGCTACGCAATGGGTTGGGTCCTGTAGGGACGGTATTTCAAATAGCAAACACTGACCAGCCCATAATCAAGCTCTCGTGAAAAATGGGGAGAATGCCACTTGCAAATTCAACAAGCATTCCCCAAAACATCAAGATATCATTGTTATAATAGTTTCGAATATAGTACATTAGCTCTCATTTATGCTTATGTATTTCATATTGAAAGCTGGGACAATAGATCGCCCAGGATGAAAAAGGTTGAAGCTGTGATCTAACTCTGTCCGAATCAGCCTCTCCCCTTTAGCCGTCATGGAGATCTCGTGTAAATGGCAGGAATAAATACTCTTATTTACACGTCATTTCTATCACAAGCTATAGGGGAAGGGCAGCCCTGTTCACAAGATGATAAACTGCCTGATCTTTGTATGTCTCATTGCAGCGACAGGGTAGTGTCTCAAAGCTTGGTGTAAATTCAGGTGGAGAAATTGAGTGAACTAAAGAAAAACGTTGAGCCCAATCGAACTCATTGTTTTAATGGTTTTGACAAAACTAACAGACAAGGAGAAGATCATGACTCAACTAAAGAGGAGCAAAAACGAGATGGCAGAAATCGTCAAGTTAATTCAAGAGACGGTGCCAGGAGATTTCGTGAAAGTACTTGAGAACAGCATACATAGGAT
>JAJBBD010000179.1 GCA_020532355.1 Candidatus Cloacimonadota bacterium
AGTCGCAGTGTGTGGTATTCATGAACCGAATGTGGGATTATTTTCCTTGACAGCTCTTTGCGTCTGGGAAAGCTTTCGACGCAAGAAGTTTTCCAATGCTACAGTAGGAATTCATGGAGGTTGGTTATGAGTTCTAAGTACCTTGTGCTGTATTCAATTATATCGATTGTCGCAGCATTGATTTTTGTTTTAACAGGCTGTACCCCCCCTGAGGGATCAAAGCTTGATTCTCTCTCAGATTACGAAAAACCTTTCGGAGTGATAAGTTCAGAGGCTCCTTATCCCCCAAAAAACATCAATGTGTTCATTGACGCAAGTGCAAGTATGTATGGTTTCACAGCCAAGAACAGCACATTTCACGAGATCATTAGTTCAGTGATAAGCCGAATCCCGCAAGATGCCTCAATCCAATTGTATGGCTTTGGCCGTTCTTCAATTAAGCTGGAAGGCGATCTGCGAAAAATGTTACACACAATATCGGATCGCAATTTCTATTCTCAGGAACACACTGATCTGTGTAAACCGTTTGATGAACACATAAAAGACGATCCCAACTCAGTAAACCTAATCTTCACAGACATGGTCCAGTCAACGAAACACGCTGAACAGGATAGAGTAATTTTCGCCAGACTTCTGAAAAGCTATCTTGGAGAAAATGGTTTTCTATCTCTAATGGCAATACAAGCAGATTTTGTAGGAGAATATTATACGGAAAAAATCGATGGAAAGCTCAAAGTCCCGAATGGCAGCACAAGACCTCTGTATTGTTTGGCTTTTGGGCACAGGAAATATGCGGGATTTATTGATGGCAAAATCGCTAATCTCTTTACAAACAGCTTCGAATTTGGCAACACTGCATCAAATAAACTACGTTGTACAGATAACTCAGATTTTGTAAATGACCCCGTGAATCTAATTCATGTGAAAAACAACAGCGAGCTCCCTGTATCAGATTTTCTTTTGAAGCTTGGACACACAGAAGAGCTAAAATTTACTATGTCGGGTTATGAAGACAAGTATGGTGAAACTCTGGACTATTCTGTCGCCTATAAGAGCATGGCAGATTCAGTTTACAAAGAGATGAAGGATCAGGGAGGAAGCTTACGAGTAGAAGTGTTTGCAGATAGAGACAGGGTCACATTCAAGATTCCATTTAACAACAACCGTCCTGGGTCTTATCTGGCACGTCTGACATTCAGAAAGACACTTCCTGCTTGGATAAGTGACTTCACAACAGCTGACGACACTAAAATAGATAACATCAGCAAAACATATAGACTCGATACCTGGATGAAATTTATCATGGATAACTTCGAGGATTACAAATACTTGGCAACAACCCAATATTACATACATATAAAGAGGAAATAGCATGTTTAACTTCTTTTATTGGTTTTTCTACCCTCAGCTCGCTATGGCTCAATGGCATAGTTACATGCTTGAAGGAATCATTTTCAGCGCTGCCTTTATTTCCTGTTTGGTCATATTCTATGCCATCTTGCCTTACAACCGCAAACGTGAGAGATTCAAATTCTTTTCCTGCAATCTATTCATACTGCTTGCTGCCATTGTTTTCGTGATTATCAGAACCTCCTCAATACCAGATGAAATTTGTCGGGATGGCTATAAATGGTTGTTTGGATTCAGTCTGGTTATTGCAACATTAATCTATGGGTTACTAACTTTTTGGATCTTCAGTACATTAATGGGGGCTAAGAAGTATTTTGCTCGAATAAACGAGTATTTTCGGAAGTAGGAGGAGCAATGCCATACTATGTATTTGCTATTGGTGGTACAGGTGCCAGATGCCTGGAATCGTTACTTTATCTTTGTGCTATGGGTTTAGGACCGAAGGAACTACACCCGATTCTTGTGGATCCAGACAGCGGAAACGGGAATCTTAACCGGACCAAAGAGCTAATCATCAGATATAAAGAGATCCGCAGCAAGATCAATAATCCGGATAAGGGCTCTCTTTTCTATACAGGGGTTCTCTTCGAGGAGCAAGAAACAGGACCGGATGTTGCAATTCAAGTTCCAAACTACTTTAATCCCAATACCGGGCTTGAACCAGGCATGAATACGCTATCTCATTTTATCGACTACAATACCCGCTTACAACAAGATGATGGAAAACATTTGGCAGATCTACTCTTCAGTAAGAATGAGCTTGAGATGGACATGGCACAAGGATACCGGGGTGTCCCTTCAATCGGTTCAATTCTTATGACCAATATTCAAAAGCATAAGATCTGGGATGTGCTCGTAGCCAGTCTAAAAGCCGATCTTGAATCAAAGGTGTTTATCTTTGCATCGGTTTTTGGCGGAACTGGAGCTTCTGGGTACCCTGTTATCAGCAGACTTATAAAAAATGGGGCTCCAAATGCCAAAGTAGGCGGAGCTCTGCTATTACCATACTTTCGACTTCCAGATCCCAAAAACCTGATCCAACAAAGAGAAAGCCTGAAAAAAGAAAAGGTTCTTCCCGATTCAAATAGCTTTATGGTAAACTCCAAAGCCGCATGTGAGTTTTATAAGAACAACTTCAGCGGGGTAGATTCAAATTATGTCTTGGGAGATGATCTGGAGACATGCGCGGAGTACAAGAATTATCAGATAGGCAGCAAGGATCAAAAAAATGATGCGCATATGATAGAGCTTTTTTCAGCCTACGCTGCCTTGGATTTCTGGAGCAAAACAGGTGATAATTATAAACCATTTTACCATATTCAGGTTCAAAATCCCCAGAATAATGATAATCCTTCTTTCAAGATATTGGCATCGGATCTTCCAGATGCTAAAACGAGCTCCCCATTTGAGCGGTTCGCCCTCCTCTATCACTATATATCAGAGCTCGATGATCTGGCTGAAAACCAAAACTCATCGCTGATAAACAAAATTGCCTGGCTCAGGTCTAGTGGGATGAAGGGAAAGGATGTTCTTGCTCACAAAACTGAAATGCACCTTTTAAGGACTTTCTTCGACACGTACAAAAACTGGATCAGTCAAAATCACGCCAACTCAGCTCCCCTATGCATATTGGACGAAAATCTGAACATGGATTGTCTGCTTCAGGAGCACCCCAAAAGGTATCGTAACTATCCAATAAGCAGGCTTGATACAAAACTGTGGCGAAGTCATGTCCGCGGTAATTCTTTAACTGAAACCCTGATAAAGGCAGCTTCATTAACCTGTATTACTGCAGAAAGGAGGGGCTAATGTCACGTCATCTTTTACCAAAAAATAAAGGTGTCGTTAATGTGGTAACGACCGGGCAATGGGTAGATTTCTCCGAGGATTTCAATAGATTCCAAGATAACATCGAGATCCCCGATCATGCCAGGATCAACGTAACGTCCATTCCTTCTCCGTGGGCTAGGATGCTGCTCTTCAAGGAAGCCATTATGAGCAGTAAGCATATGCTCCACTTAGAAGTCATGTCCAATATTCTGGATGTAATTGAAATCATATACTTCGAAAAACTTCTTAACTTCAGGCTTGAAGTTAAAGAGATACACCTTACAAGCGAAAAGCCAGCTTCCAATTTCCATGATATACTATACAAACTCTTTCCAGATCATAACGATCGGCAGGATATCAAGATAAGCACATTGCTTGCTACCAGGGGCGACGATACCTTTGTCCTTGCAGGGACAAGCCCCTATACACTGTTTTTCACTCCCTTAGAACTCTCTGTTTCTCAGAAAGTCCCCCGATACTTCAAAAAACAACCCGTCATGCTATCAGAAAGACCCATCGATTTCCAAAGATGGTTAAAGCAGGTATTTATTCCAAAGCTTACATCTAAAGATCTTTACAAAGAACTGGTTAATGCCCTGGCATTCCCGGAAGGAATTTGTGTGGGATATGATACAGGATCCATTGATAGTAGAGACTATGAGGCTAGTGACCTGTTCAATAATGATGACATTTTATCGGGCATTTTTGATCATGTCAGACACTACCAAATATCCAGTCCGTATCTTTTGGAGGTTGGGGGCGGTCAAAAACCAACTCCTCTGGTTTTCGATACTTCGATAAACATGACTGGAAGACCATACTACAATGATTATAACTTCAATACCAACCTTGCGCGCAACGATCTGGCAAGAATGGATCGCAAAGTTCTGCCAGGGGAAGAAATTCGATATCCATGGATATTGCCTTACTGTGATTTTCTTCAGCCCTGCATAATTCGCTATAGATATAAGCTGAATAATGATGTCCTGATAATGGGGCATGCGAGTAATGAATTCAAGTATCTACTTCCTTTAACTGATCAATTTTTTCAGTATTTTACTCCGAAGCAAGTGGACGATATGCTAAGCTTCGTAGATGATGGGGCTAATAGCGTAAAAGTGAAGTTGAAAATCCCCCTGCAAAATGGACATCATTTACAGGTTGAAAGACGGTATAATGGCTTCTGGAGCGACACCCGGCATGAAGATTGCATCATAGAGTTTGACGATTTAGATATCAGTACTCCTCTTCCGCATTTAGTTTTCTGGCCAAAACTCCATCCTGAAATCTGGATGGATCCTTATTATTGCGTGATCTATGGTGAGCGTTACAACAATCAAGGTAGAGAAATGATCAGTCTGGAATTCCTGGATGCTGGCAATAGCAGCATAACACCTTCTATCTCAAGGAAATCAAAGTCTGTTGATATCGCCGAACTACAATCCCTGCCTACATACATTGCTGTCAGAGACAATCAAAGAAGAACCACGGGCTATCTTATCCTCGATCACGAAAAAACACCAAAACCTGATACCAACATTCAGAATGCTCTGGTGGGAATAGATTTTGGTACCTCTCATACCAACATAGCCTTTAAGATCAATGGTAACACCGAGATTTTAAAATACAATTCAAGTTTCAATGGCTCTAATCTGAATAGTGATGATTTCATAAACACGATGACGTTTAGTGACGAGCAGATGACAACCGATAATATCCCCATGTTGATAAAGTCACATCTCAGCCAGTACCTGTTCCCAAACCGCTTAGGGATGGGTAACACAAAAGATGAAACTTGCTTCCCAATGCCTACCATGGTTGTAAAAGAAGAAAATGTCAAGGCACCGCGAGCGCTACTGCATTACTCGATAAACTTCTCGAAAAGCGTGCTGTATCCATACAAGGAAAATGCCACACCTATAGATAGGACCGTAAGCTCCATGACCGACCTTAAATGGAACCACGATATAAACAGTCAAAACGCGAGTGAGGCATACTTAAACGTGTTGATGATGTTGTTGCGAAGCGAACTAATTAAGCGCCGAGTGAGCCCCCAGAACGCTAAGTATTTTTGGGCGTACCCTCGTTCGTTTTCAAAAGTTGACACCGATAAGTACGATAAAATGTGGAGCAGAATGTTGCCAGAGCCAGCAGTGAGTAAAACTGACGAAAGTAAGGCCGCTCTTCTATACTTTGATCACATAGGCATGGTTTCAGCTAACAATCCTGGCATGGTAATCATAGCTGATGTAGGCGGAGGATCTTCAGATGTATCAGTCTGGCATAATAGTGAGATATGTTTGCTTAACAGCTCTCTCTGGGCAGGAAGAGACCTCGCTGGCTTCAAGGACGTTCAAGGCTTCTATTCTGTGCTTCTGGACACATTGAAATCTCAGTTCCCTGATATTGCAAATCAGTATGTGAGAAATGATGATCCTCAAACTCTCCTGAATTACATCCTGTATTCCCTCCCGGATGACACATTGGTTCAATACACACTCAGCGATCGATTCTACAAAGTGAGATTCCTGATTATCTATTTCTTCAGCTCTCTATTCTACGAAATCGGAATTCAAAGCCGAAGATTTGTGGACAATGCGGTTGATTCTGTGGATATATGTTTGGCTGGCAACGGCTCGCGCTTTGCTTGTTGGAGCGGGAGAATTGGAAGTGTCAGCGATTTAGATGCGGATATATACAAAGCCGTGATAAGGAAATCGATGGGGCTTGATGAAAAAGCAAAAATCAGGATACTTACTTCGCAAGCTAAGAAATGGGAGGTTGCTGTTGGCCTGTGCGAAGGGAGAGAAGAGCTATTCAGAAAGGAAGCTGAATACTTGCCAGTGATTGGGGAAAGCATTTCCATTCTGGGCAGAGATTTTTCATCAATCTATAGAATCGATGAGTTTGACGAGATTGCCCAAAATCATGTGAAAGAATTGGATCTTGATGCAAGAAATTCAGATCTGGCCAGATTCCACGATGTGCTATTTGAAGCCATGGAGAGTTCAGAGTTGTATCGTAAAGAACTGAAAACGGATTCGGCTTTAAGTAATCTGTCGGTTATCAATACCGAGCTCCTGGGGGATTGGAACAACCTCGTCGGACAGATCAGAACGATGGCTGGAGACAACATTCAAAACCTCAGCTCTATTTCAAGCTCGCTGTTTATTCTGGGCATGAAGGCGACTATCAGAAGGCTGCACAAGTATCTTTCGCAGGTGTGACGGATATGGGCTTACTAGATTGGATTTTCGTGATTCTGCTCATTTTGTTATGTGGCGCGGTAGGTCTTCTCTATTGGTTGTTTATCAAAGAAAGAAATGAACTGATCAATCAGTTCAGAAACCTGCACAGACGCATTGATAGACTTCCGGGGGACTCCAACAACACCCGTTCTATCGTAAAGCGGGTTGAATCACTGGAAGCGAATGTTAAGGGCATCCTTAAACCAAACAATGGGAAAAAGCAACCAATCAATGTAAATGGGACCTCCTTTTCCAAGAGGGATGATCAAAGAGTGGTCACATCTTACAACACTGAAACATCCACCCCCTCTGACCAGAAGGAGACAAAGCCCAAAACTGACTCCGATAATGACGTGGGCTCTCGTATCTGGGTGAAAAAAACTACAGATGGGCTTCATAGGCTCGAGCTAGCAGAAAAACCTACTGATATTTACCTTTCTCATCAAGGAAACAGATTTATCTTGCATATTGTCAGGCTGGAGCCATCCAATCTTTCCAACATCGTGATCCTTTACGGCGATGTATTAGATATTCCCGCAGGATTCGAGTCTGTAAAGAGCCTGGAAATGGTGGATCATCCTATGTATGAAGAGCAGCATGGCAGTTATGTTTTTATCTCAAAGGGGAAAATCAAAGTAAATCAATAAGGAGACATTCATGTCAACACCCATCGTTTGGATACTGATACTGGGATTTATCATCGGTGAAATCTCCTGGTCAGTCTATCGGGCTCTTAAAGTAAGGAAGTTAATGACTGATAAAAGGGAACTGATACGGTTTTTAAGCAATGCGTTAGCTTTTCCACAAGATGTCCAGTTTGCAAATCTCAAACCTGAAATCAGGAAAAATCCAGCCGCAGACTACCTTGCCGCTTGCACTGAACATGGACTTCAGGTGGACGCCAATACCTTCTCAAGATTCCTTTCCGAGGGAGTTGGCAAAGCCTACCACGATCTTCAAGCTACTGCAAATACAATGCCTATCATAGGTCTAATGGGTACATTCTCAGGCATCATTATTGGGATAATGCAAATCAATCTTGAATCCAATGAGGTTTCTAAGGCCCTTCAACCGCTGATCAATTCTGCGGGATTGGCTTTTATCAGTAGTTTATGCGCCCTTATCTGCGCGTCAATTCTCAAACTATTGGCCAACGAATGGAAAAAGGCCCTGGATGCCGATATTGAAAGGACGGAAAGAAACCTATTGGTCCATTATCTGCCCCAGGTTTCCAGCAATAATACAGACGAGATGTTTTCCAGGTCTGTCAGAAGATTAGAGAAAACTGTAAGGGGTTTCTCCACGACTTTCGAGAAAGTTACCGTCGATTTTATCGCGCAGTTTAAACCATTGGTTGAAGATCAAAGAGAGATAAATCAAAAAACATCTCAACATATCGACAGCGTTGCTTCGAAGCTTGAAGATAACGCTAAAGCCTTGAAAGAGGTCTCCGATAAACAAATTGAACAGGTTTATCTCTTCTCCTCTGTCGCTACCAGACTCTCAGAAGCCAGCGATTCCCTCCAAGCGAGCATGAAGCTGGCCAGCGACAACCTTGAGGGATTCGTAAAACTTGGTGATGAGATGCAGCAAAATATCAGCAAGATGCACGAACCTCTACAGGTAATCGTCTCATGCCAGAAGGAATCGGCGGAAACACTGAAGAATCTTTACAAAAACGTGGAATCATACGATACTAATGTGCAGGAGTATCTGAAGAGCCTGAACGCTAAGCTGAATATGTTTAATGTTGTTGGCAACAAGGTACACGAGGTCCGCAAGGATTTCGAGGACTTCTCCAAAATCCTGAATAACATACTTAAACAGATCACCGAACAGGCTCAGGACATTCATAAAGACCTAAGGGAAAGCTTCACCCTATATGACAGTAATCTCAGGACTCTTTTCACAGATGTCCTGGAGAATCGTAGAGACATTCACATGGCATACTACGATCCTGATGTCATTAAGAATCTTGACAAAGCATGCTCTGAAAACAAAGCCTTGCTTGATACCATGGAAAGGCATTTACATTCTTTGGGCACCACGACCGATAAGTTCATAGGTGTAATTGAGAAGCTCAGAGGTTGGGGTATATACCGGGTCAGGCGTGAAAAAGAAGAAAAACACCGCTTAGGAAGGTGATGGCTATGGCTTCCAAAGAACGACTGGATCTCAACTACTGGCCTAGCTTTGTAGATATCTTTGCGTCACTTTTCTTCATATTTCTTATCCTCTTTGCGGTTTACTATACAAACGAAGGAAAAAAAAACAAAGCTATAAGGCAGGATTGGGAAGAACTGGCCACACTTCTGAAGGAACACAAGAATCTGATAGATCTGGATACAGAAAGCATGAATTTTGTGATCAGGGATTCAGTCTTTTTCAACCACAACAAATCAGAACTAAACGACAATGGAGTAAGATTAGCCCACAAACTGGGCACCATTTTTGGGAGTTACTTAAGTCATGAAGACCGTGCCAGGAAGTACTCCATCATGATCGAAGGCCACACAGACAGCACAGGTGATCCATACAGAAATGACCCCTTATCTTTGGAAAGAGCCAACAATCTGATATTCGTTATGAAGCAAACAATGAAGACCAACATCCCCCCGGATCAATTAGAAAGCATCTTGATCCCAGTTGGATATGGAGAGCGAAAGCTGAAGTACTTCCCCGACAGGGATGGATATAAATACGCAGGGAACAGACGTGTCGAGATCAAGATTGTTCCAAAATTCAACGAAGCGGCTAAAGATATATGGGATGAAGTCATGACTGCCATAATCAAGGAAGAATAGGCCTGAAAAGAGCACCTATTCTAATCACGATCATCCTTGTTTTATTTTTGGCATGCAAAGAATCGGAAGCACATAAACTGAAAAGATTAGAGAAAACGCTCAACAAAATCTCTTCATCGCCTTCCCGACTTTATCACTACGCGTTGTGGATATTACTTCCGGGCAGATTGTCTTCCAATCTGGGTATCCCAATCCCGCTCTATCTGATATCAGGGGTTTGGGTAAAACCAAAGAAGCTGCCACCACCGACGCTTATTCCTTAGGGAGAATCCTGAGCGACCAGGGCTTTCTGCAAAGCTTCTATGGACTCAAGAAATAGGGGTTCTTAGTAAAAAAACGGCTAAGCCACTCAGGAAGCTTAGCCTGCTAGGATTCCATATCTGATCATGTATTGTCTTGATTGTAGTATGTGAGGCAAACCCCACTGATTCCTTTCACCTGCCCTGATAATGAGCAATACACATGCAAACCCTCACTTAAAACTTCAAATTGCGCTCACTTGGACAATTGATGCTATCACATTGTTGAAAAATACGATATGGTTAGACACATCTGCTTTGTTGGACTTGGACAGTACCATGATG
>JAJBBD010000180.1 GCA_020532355.1 Candidatus Cloacimonadota bacterium
TAAATACATGGAGAAGTATAGTGCTTATGAAAAGATTAGTCTTTGCACTTATTACCGTAATTCTTGTGCTTGTTGCGTGTCAGAGCGAAAGCACCAAGATTTCGAACGCAAATAAAAAACTGGGAACTCGGCAGAAACCAATCCGCATGTATTTTGTACCATCGCTGGAAGCCGGAAAAGTGGTGGCAAGCGGTGAGGCTATAGCCGAAGCTTTACACAAATCAACCGGGTATCATTTCAAGGTAGCCGTACCCACATCTTATGCGGCAGTAATCGAGGCTTTGGGAAATTATCAAGCAGATATCGCCTGGTTACCTACCTACGCCTATGTGCTTGCAAAACAGAAGTATAACGCTAATGTGAAACTGATGACTGTGCGTAACGGTCTCAACAAATACCGCGGACAATTTGTGGCTGCCAGAGACGACATTCAAAGCATAGAAGATATTGAAGGAAAGATAGTTGCCTATACAGATGCAGCTTCCACATCCGGCTACATCTACCCCTCTGCCATCCTCAAAGAAAAAGGCATTGTACCCAAAGACCACATCTTCGCTGGAGGTCATCCGCAGGCAATTTTAGCAGTGTATAGTGGTAGAGCAGATGTAGCATGTAGCTATTGGAGTCCTCCGGATTCTACCGGAATGCCAATGGACGCTCGCGAAAAGCTCTTCGAAACGCACAAAGACATCTTTGACAAGGTTAGCATAATCGGCTTTACGGATTGGATTCCGAATGATACGGTAACCTTCCGGAATAATATGCCGGAAGAACTAGAAAAAGAAGTTGTGAAGGCACTCTACGATTTTGCCCAAACCCCTGAAGGCAAAAACACCTTAAAAACGCTTTACGATGTTGACGGCTTAGAACACGCTTCCGATGCAGATTATGATGTGGTACGCACCGCACTCAAAGCCATGAATATGGACCCCGAATCCATGTTGAAATAGGATCAAAATTTGAATTTACTGGAAGTAAAAAAACTCTATAAAAGCTACGATGGCGTTTCTTACGCTGTAAATAACCTTTCTTTTGATGTGGATTCAAACGATTTTATCGTGCTCTTGGGGCTCTCTGGCAGCGGAAAATCTACTCTGCTACGCTGCATTAACCGCTTAATCGAACCCACCGGAGGAGATGTCCTGTATAAGGGAAAATCCACGATTTCTCTAAAAGGAAAAGAGCTCAGGCAATATCGCCGCAATATCGCAATGGTCTTTCAACAGTTCAATCTGATCAAAAACCTCAGTGTGCTAACCAATGTGCTTACTGGTCGTTTGGGCTACCACGGCATTGGCTCCGCCTATAGCAAAACCGAAATCGACGCTGCCATAAGAAACCTGGCTCGAGTTGGCTTGCAGGATTTTGCTAAGAAACAGGTGAAACAGCTTTCCGGCGGACAGCAACAACGGGTGGCAATCGCCCGTGCCCTAATGCAGGAGCCGCGCATCATCCTTGCTGATGAACCGGTTGCCAGTCTAGATCCTGCCACAGCAGATTCTATCATGCAATATCTGGCGGAAATCAATAAAGAAGGAATCGCTGTGATCTGCAGTTTACACTTCCTCTCTTTGGCGCGGCGTTACGGCACCAGAGTATTGGCACTCAAAGACGGCATCAAAGCCTTTGAAGGCTTGCCAAATCAGATCGATAAAGCCCATTTCAAAGAAATCTACGGCGAAGAAGCTGAGGAAATATAAGGTCTGAAGCAGCTTGCAAGGTTGCTTGTTCTTCATCGCTTCAGGCTATTCATAAGGATGGTTACTCCCAAGATTCTCCTATGGTTAGGGATAATAACCGCCTGAAGCATCGTTAATCATCTTTTGTAACATTGGGTTTCAAAGAGAGGTGAATACCGGATTAAGTGTATTGCAGAGTTCTCACCGTATAGTTAGGCAAAATTTGTACTTAAGATATTAATAAATAGCATTGCAATAAATGGCCTATAACTGTCAATCTCAAACAGCTTCCAAAGATTTATCTTGACAAGGAGGCTGCCCGAAAAATTATGGTAGAATAAGTGACGCGAGGTGGAGCAGCTGGTAGCTCGTCGGGCTCATAACCCGAAGGTCGAAGGTTCGAATCCTTCCCTCGCTACCATTTTTACATGATAGAGCGAGATAATACTCGTTCTTTTTTATAGAGTGTGGCGGTGTAGCTCAGCTGGTTAGAGCGTCGGAATCATAATCCGCAGGTCCGGGGTTCAAATCCCTGCGCCGCTACCACTATTTTTCTTGCGCCAGTAGCTCAGCAGGATAGAGCAGCAGCCTTCTAAGCTGCGGGTCAGGGGTTCGAATCCCTTCTGGCGTGCCAGCTTACACTAAAACCTTTCCCATAAAAACTGTGGTGGGTGTAGTTCAACGGCAGAGCACCGGATTGTGGTTCCGGGCGTTGTGGGTTCGAATCCCATCACCCACCCCATCATTGTTGTCTTTTTAGCCGGTTCCTATAGGAACTGGTTTTTTTTAGTTCAAGATCGTTGATTAAATTAAGCGGCACCCCATACAAGAAGGGCGATAAATGGAAATATATCCAATCATTTCATTCTTTTAGCATACTCAAGATTTATCTGGATAGGTGTTTTAATCCAATTTAACAGAGCTAAGCTATTATTGGAAATGTATTTGTAAAATGCCCTGAGCTTGTCCACCATATAGGCAGTAATAAGGCTCTTCCCTCGGTCATAATATTTGGATGGTTTCTGGTTTTTGCAAAGCAAAGACGGAGCTTTTTAAGGGCTCCGTCAAGGCGATATAATATTAATCAGTGTTTTTCTTTACAGAATTCTATAAGCACACCGCCAGTGGATTTGGGGTGTAGAAAAGCTATATCGGCGCCATGCGCTCCTGGTCGGGGTTCTTTGTCGATAAGTCGGATTCCATCTTCTTCGGTGTTTTTAAGAGTTTGAGGAAGATCATCTACCGCAAAGGCAATATGCTGAATGCCTTCGCCTTTTTTCTCGATGAATTTGGCGATAGGGCTTTCCTCAGAAGTAGGAGCAAGCAGTTCAATTCTTGTATCTCCGATTGGGAAAAAAGCAACTCTCACCATCTGTGATGGAACTTCTTCGGTTCCCTCGAGAGTAAGGCCAAGCTTTTGGTAAAAGGCAATTCCTTCTTCCAGATTTTTTACTGCAATCCCGATATGGCTGATGTGTTTTAGCATCATGAGCTCCTTACTTGCCGTATTCTGTAGCCAGCTTGAAGCCCAATTTCATGGCTTTGAGATTCAAATCTACAAAGGCGGGTTTCACGCTTTCGCGCAGAGAGGTTTCCAGAGCGGATTCGCTAACTATCTGTGTTACTTTCACCAAAAATGCCAGCGAAAGCACATTGGTAGTAATAGCACTGCCAAGCTGTTTCTGAGCAATTTCCGTAAAAGGCAATTCATAGGTGTTGTCAGCCGCTAATGCCAGATTCTTGACGTAAGTAGTATCAATGATCAGGATTCCGGTATCGCGCAGATCGAAGAGATACTTATCGCATGCTTCTTGAGTGAGTGCGAGCAGACAATTGAAGTTTGTTGCCTCAGGAAAGTAAATCTCTTTGTCACTGATGATTACGTCGGCACGAGAATATCCACCCCGGGATTCTGGACCGTAGCTTTGGGTTTGGGTAACTTTGTGTTTATCTATCACGGCGGCACGGGCAAGAATAATTCCGGCAAGAATTAAACCCTGTCCTCCGCTCCCGGAAAGGCGGATTTCGTAACTTCTTTTCATTGTTCATCCCCCTTATCTGCAACTCTGGCAACTAAATCGGCATAGGCAGCGCAATATTCTGGCTTGATTTCTTTGCGCAATATCCCGCGGATAATCTTTCCTGCTACTTTTTCCGGAGGGAGTTTGTCAACCGCTGTGTAGGGAATAGAGTTATCCCTAAATTCCTTCATCATCTGCGGAGCTCCACCTTTTTTGTTGAGGCGACCGTAAATAACTGGACATGCGGAGATTACTTCTATCAGAGAAAATCCGGGATGCTCCATTGCAGCCTGGAAGTAATTCTGCATTTCCACAACGTGGAAAGCGGTTGTGCGTGCCACAAAAGATGCACCGGCACCCATGGCAAGATCGCAGATGCTAAACTCAGGTTCTATGTTGCCATAGGGGGCTGTAGTTGCTATAGCTTCGTGAGGAGTTGTAGGTGAGCACTGTCCGCCAGTCATGCCATAGATATTGTTGTTGATCAGAATCACACTAAGATCAATATTTCTACGGGCAGCATGAATTAGATGATTACCCCCTATTGCCGTACAATCACCATCGCCCGTAACTACTATCACTTTCATATAAGGTTTATGCATCTTAATGCCTGTGGCAAAAGCGATGGAACGACCATGTAGTGTGTGTAGCGTGTTGAGATCAATATAAACTGGCATGCGAGATGAACAACCAATTCCCGAAACCATAACCACTTCGTCCTGATTGAGATTCATAGAGGCTATGGCTCTTATGATGGCACCCAAAACAATACCATTACTACATCCAGCACACCATACATGCGGGAATTTCTTGTCGTGACGCAGATATTGATGCACTACTTTTAGCGGAATATTAGCCATCTTAGCTTACCTCCTTGATCTTGCGTAGAATATCGTTAGGCGTAATTAGCTGTCCGTTCACGCGTTGAATGGTAAGCACATCGCTATCGCTCTTATCTTTGGTAAGGCGGCGGATTTCGTGGATGAGCTGTCCTTGATTGAGTTCCGGTACAATTACCGTTTCTACATCTCGCAGCATTTTACGCACCGCATCATCTGGAAATGGCCAAATGGTAAGCGGACGTAAAAGCCCTACTTTGATGCCTTCGTGGCGTGCCATTGCAATAGCGGCTTTGGCAGCGCGGGCGGTAATACCGGCAGCAAAAATGGCTATTCTGGCATCGTCCATTTCGTGGCTTTCAATCTGTACTAAATCTCTGATATTGTAAGATATTTTTTTGCGCAGACGTTCCATCATCTCACCTGCTTCGGTAGATTTATTGGTAGGAAATCCATGCGCATCGTGGGTAAGCCCGGTTACATGAAATCTATATCCATCGCCGTAACTTGCCAAAGGAGAAAGATATTTCTGGTTTTCATCGTAGTGTTTATACCAGTGTGGCGGTACGGTTGGTTTGATTCTGTTTATCACTCTTGCGTTTGCAATATCTGGCAAGCGTACGGATTCACGCATGTGTCCCAATACTTCATCTAAGAGCAAGATAACGCAAGTACGGTATTTTTCAGAAAGATTCACTGAGCGTATCGTAAGCTCATAGCTCTCTTTCACGCTATCGGGATATAACACAATCGCTGGGGAATCGCCATGACTGCCCCACCGAGACTGCATAATATCGCCCTGAGCGGGGCTTGTTGGCATTCCGGTTGAAGGACCCATGCGTTGCACATTAACCACTACACAGGGGGTTTCGGTAATTTTTGCGAAACCTATTCCTTCTTGCATAAGCGAGAAACCCGGACCGCTAGTGGCAGTTAAAGATTTCGCCCCAGCCAGAGAAGCTCCTGTAATGGCACAAATGGAGGCAATTTCGTCTTCCATTTGGATAAATGTACCACCGCGCTTGGGTAATTCTGCGGCCAGTATTTCGGCAATTTCGGTTGAAGGAGTAATAGGATATCCGGCAAAAAAGTTAACTCCGGCATCCAGAGCTCCGTAAGCAACCGCTTCATTTCCTTGCATGATAACAGTTTTACGCTCGCGGTCTGTTTGCAGTTCATTAAGTTTTGAGTCCTGCTTTACAGCTGTACTTTTAGTTTTGCCCTTACTAGTTTTTGTTCTTGTGGATTTTAAGGTTTTGCTTTTTTCTTTTTTTAACATTACTTCTCCTTCGCTCCGGTGATGGCAAAATCTGGGCAGAGCCGATCACAGGTTTCGCAATGGATACATTTTTCCGGAGCTTGCACATAAGGCGAGCCATCGCTCTTTAAGCCCAAGCAGCCGGTGGGGCAAAAAGCTACGCATATTCCGCACCTCTTACACCAATTATAATAGATCAATACAGGGGAGTCTTTCTCACCGGGTGCTTTGACTTCGGTGAGTTCCACCTCCATCTTCTCCGGAGTGTCTTCCTCTTTGATGATCATGCCCATACGGTCTTTAATGACTTTATTGGACATCATTCCTCCAGTTATTTATGTATATTTTGTACTATTTACTGAGTTTATGTTTAAAGAAGTCACCCAAACGTTTTGCGCCTTCTTCATTCTTTTCCAGGGTCTCGTACGAGAAGTTCAAACGCATGGTATTGGTGCCACCACCGTCGCAGAAGAATGAGGTTCCCGCCACATACGCCACCTTTGCTTCCTTGATGCAATCTAATAACAGCGCATTGGTATCCAAGTGCTCAGGGGCAAATGCCATCATAAAGAGACCGCCTTCAGGCTTGGTCCATGTAATTTCTTCTGGCATATACTTTTCAAGGGCTTGCAAGAAGCCTTTTTGCTTTACCGAATACATCTTACGAATCTCTTCAATCTTAGGGTCTAGTAAGCCTTTTTCGATGTAGCGAGCAGCAATTCTTTGCGTAAATGGAGGGGTACAGAGATCTGTAGCTTGTTTGCCTACCACAATTTTATCCAATACTTCGGGATGTCCTACCACCCAACCGATACGAAAGCCAGGGCAGAAGATTTTGGAAAAAGTGCCCAACATTACTACATGACCGGTTCCATCAAGTTCATACATAGTTTTTTGAGTGGTACCTTCGTAGCGCAGTTCTCGATAAGGGCTGTCTTCGATGATAATCACATCATACTTATGTGCCAAAGCGATGATCTCTTTTCTGCGTTGTTCGGTCATCGTTACTCCGGCTGGATTTTGGAAATCCGGGATCAGATAGATGAATTTTGGCTTTTTACCCATATCTTTCAACTTCTTGAGTTCAGTTTCTAAGATTACGGGATCTTCACCCTGATCATCCATAGGAATACCTATCATTTTGGCACCATAAGAGTTGAATGCAGAAAGCCCCCCCAAATATGATGGTAAACCTACGATCACATAATCTCCGCGATCGATAAACATCTTACCAATGAGGTCCAAAGCCTGTTGTGATGCAGTGGTAATAATTAAATTTTCCACGCTTACATCCACGCCTTGGGCTTTGTATCGATCTGCAAGAAGGGTGCGCAACAAAATATCGCCTTCGGTGGGTCCATACTGCAATGCGCTGGCAGCTTCCGTATCCATTACTTCATTCATTATTTGTTTTAGTTCTACGGTTGGGAAAGTGAGTGGACTGGGAAAACCACCGCTGAAAGAAATCAATCCGGGAGTACCGAGGTATTTAAGTAACTCACGAATTGCTGAACGCTTCATCCCCTTGATATTGGTGGATAGTGCTTCATGCAAGTTGGTGATCATTTTGATCCTCCATTTATCTTTATTTTTCTTCGTAAACCAAGACTTTTTTGTTGTTTTTTCGCCAAGTTTTGTAAGCTTCTTTAATTTCAAGCTCCCACACTATGCGTTTGTCTATATCTTCAAAGGTTATAATATCGATATAAAATGTCCGCTTGTTCTTACCCACAAAGCTTTTTTTGGGAAATTCCACTACAATCTCACCCTCAATATTTAGGATCGTAACTTCATTCAAAAAAACGCCTTCTGCGATCTCAAGAATCGCTCTTGCTTCTACACTGCCCGCCTGCACATCACGAAAGTGAATATTCATATATTCTCCATTAAATACTTCAAATCCCCTATAAAACTTATGCTTTAAAGGTCAAGTATTTTTTCTTAGAAACTAGTTTAAACGACAAAATTCACATATATATCGGAAGCAATTTCTCAGCGGGAACATATAAAAAAGGAAGAGTAGCTTTTGCCGCTCTTCTCTTACTTATTCATCTCGTAAACTCTTATCGAGCAACAAATTTTCTCTTTAACAGATTGGCATTGCTAACTACCGTAATGGAACTTAATGCCATCGCTATTTCGGCTATTACCGGGTGCAAAACTCCAAAAGCTGCCAATGGAATGGCAATCAGATTATAGAAAAAAGCCCAAAAAAGATTTTGACGAATCTTGGAAAAAGTACTTATCGAAAGCTTTAGCGTAAGTGGAATCAATCTTAGATCTCCGCGTAATATTGTGATGTCTGCTGCTTCAATTGCAATATCCGTCCCCATTCCCATGGCAATGCCAATATCCGCTTGTTTCAATGCCGGAGCGTCGTTTATGCCATCTCCAATCATTGCCACCACTCTCCCTTCTGCCTGCAGTTGTTTCACTTTACCTGCCTTGTCTGCTGGCAACACGTTTGCCATAACTTCGGTGATGCCGCACTTTTGTGCTATCGCCTTGGCGGTCTTATCGTTATCGCCACTCATCATAATAGGGTTGATGCCTTTGGCACGCAAACTTTTTACCATCTCTTGTGCTTCGTCGCGAATGGTATCTGCCACATAGAACAATGCCAATACCGAGCTTTCGTCTGCCAAATATATCTTCCCCGCATAAGATAAATCTGGCTCTGGATGGATCTGGCTCTCGATGCCCAAGCTCTTCAACCAGCGTTCACTTCCGGCATAGTATTTTTTTGCCCCAATATATCCGGATATTCCTTTTCCTACGCTTGCTGCAAAGTTTTTCACTGGCAGCAATTGGTGCTTTCCCGCCTTGGCGGCAGTTTTGAAGGCTTCTGCCAAAGGATGTTCGCTGGAGTTTTCCAAAGAATACACCAGGCTCATATTATCGCTATCGCTACCCATAA
>JAJBBD010000181.1 GCA_020532355.1 Candidatus Cloacimonadota bacterium
AAGCTACAAAAGCTTGACAATATTTACCGAGTAGTTAAAAGGGAAAAATGAATTCGAAATATCTCTTAACTATAATTCTAACAGCATTTGTGATTGTTGGCTTATACCATATATTTGCTGTAAGTAGATTTAATTATCCGGAGTATCAGCTCAAAGAAGGACAAGTAGCAGAAACAGAAATTATTGCTCCTTTCGACTTTCCGGTGTTGAAATCGGCGCAACAGCTAAGTAATGAGCAAGAAGAAAGCATCCGAAGTTTGTCCATGCCCTATCGCATAAGTGACGAACCGCTGTTTGATGCCTTGAGTACGATGGACATCATCTGGGCAGTATTCTTTCGCTTCCCAGATTTGGAGAGGGCAGATCTACAGAAAGAATTTGAAAAGGCAGGATTTCCGCTTACGGTAGAATCCCTCAAATTTGCGATGGACAGCAACGCAAGGGATAGGGTTTATGATGACCTGCGTCTTGCACTTACAGAAATATATAATCAGGGCATCTACGAAAACATTGAGGCAGATTCTATCAGCCTTTGGCAAACCGATACTGAAACACGAATGTCAATAACCGAATTTCTTTCGGTTCAAGCAGCAGAAGCTAAGCTAATTGAAAAAGTCCCCGAAGCCGAAAAACTCATCTTGGATACCAACAAAGCTTTAGTAAAAGCTAATGTTTTGCCAGATAAAGAATTATTTACAGAATTGAGCCAACGTAAGCTTAGCCAAATTCCGGATACAGAAAGCATCGTATTACAAAATGAAGTTGTGATTCGAAAAAACGCTCGGGTAGGAAAAAGTGAAATAGAGAAATTGGAATCTTTACAAGCAGCCTATGTATCTCGAAATATTCAAAAATCCGCTTTTCAGCAAATGCTTTTAGCGTTGGGGTTGTTACTCTATGTATTCGTGATTTTACTGGTGGCAAACCATTATTATGGAATCTATAATAAAGATTTTCGAGAACACTTGGCGGATTATCTGCCGATCAACCTGGGCTTTGTGCTAATTACGCTTTTTGCTATTCTCGGCAATCACGTTTTGGGGCTCAATAATCTTCTTATTCCTTTTGCCCTAACCGTTGTTGCGGCAGCAATATTGGTGGGAATTGAATTTGGTATCCTGTACTCCATCACTTCGATGCTTATTGTAAGTCCCTTTATCAATTGGGAAACATATCCCCCTATAGTATTCATATTAAGTTCAATAATAACGATTATTTTAATCAAGCGGCAAAAAGCGCAACATGAATTTCTTTCTATATGGTTTTATCTCCTATTAAGCGGAAGTGTTGTAACCGTAGCAATTTCGATATACAAAAGTGACCCTATAAACATAGTTTTCCGCAATATAGGCTTTGGCCTTATCTCCAGCGCTATAAGCATCATGGGCATCATCATAATAGTTCCATATTACGAAAAGAAATGGAATAGAGCCACAAAACAAACTTTGTTAGAGCTGTTGGATTTCAATCATCCCTTGCTCAAAAAGCTTGCTACTTCTGCCGTAGGAACATATCATCACAGCCTGATTGTTGGCAATCTTGCCGAAAGAGCCGCTGAAGCCATTGGGGCAAATCCACTTTTAGCAAGGGTAGGCAGCTACTATCATGATATTGGCAAAATCATCAATACCGAAATCTTTACAGAAAACAATGAAGACAGCTCGGAAATTCATGATGAGATGAGCCCAGATAAAAGTGCGTCACTTATAAAAAATCACGTGCTTGAAGGAATTACTCTGGCAAAAAAATACAAAATACCTCAACCCGTAATAGACATAATTGTACAACATCATGGCGATAGCCTTATTCGCTATTTTTATGATCGTGCCGAAAAGATGAGTCTTGCCACAGATACAGAAAACTATAGATATCCGGGACCCCGACCTCAAAGCAAAGAGGCAGCATTAGTGATGATTGCCGATATTGTGGAAAGCACCACAAAAGCAAAAACTATATTAAACGAGAAGGATATCGAGAAAATAATTGACGACACGATATCCCGCTTAATAAGAGAAGGTCAATTTGATGAAGCCCCAATTACAATGAAGGATCTTTCTAAAATAAAACAGTCCATGTTGCCAGTTTTGGGCAGCATTTACCGCAAACGCTTGGACTACCCAGAGGATAATGACAGAAATTGAGATACAAGGAGATCTGCCATTAGGAATTACTAAGGAGCAGATTGAACCTTTTGCACACAGAATACTAAGCTCGGAAGCACCCGGAATAAAGTTTGAGATTAGCATTTTATGCACAAACAGCGAAGATATGCGTAAATATAACCACTTCTACCGAGGCGTTGACAATAATACAGACGCGTTGAGCTTTAAAGGGGAAAGTCTAATTTTAGAAGGGGTTGAAACACAGTTTTGTGATATTATTATTGACACAAAACAGGTATTTAAGCAAAAGGGGAAAAATACTTTCAACGAGGAATTTTGGCAGGTTCTGATTCATGCTCTGCTTCATCTGGCAGGCTTCGATCATATAAGAACCTCAGACAAGGAAAAAATGGAAGACGCTGAAGAAAATTACCGAAAGCAGATACCGGAAGGGTTGGCATAATGGAGCCTCAAATAATATATTTAGTAATCCTTTTAGCCCTTTCGGCGTTCTTTTCGGGTAGCGAGACAGCAATGTTTTCGCTTTCCCGGATTTATTTGAAGAAATTAGAAAACAGTACTGGGCGCAGTAAAGCATTAGTCTTAAAGCTGCTTAGTAAACCCCGTAAGCTCTTAGTAACTCTATTGTTGTGCAATACCTTCGTAAATATTGCGCTATCTTCATTTAGCACGTTGATAGCCTACAATATTGCTGTGTCTCATGGATGGGATGTTTCTTTGGTTATCACTATCCAAATAGTGATTGTAACCATAGCAATTCTATTCTTTGGAGAAATTGTCCCCAAACTCATAGCCCTTTCTAAAGCAAATGAGCTCAGCTTGTTTCTGGCTTACCCATTAGTTGCCATAGAAACCGTATTAAGTCCGGTAGTATGGATATTTGTAAAACTAAGCAATGTGATATCCAAGGGCAGCCAGGGCGAAAAAGGATTAAGACAAAGATTTACAGAGGAAGACTTCCATAATTTGATTCAGAGCAACACTACATCTGCATCTCTGGAAGAGCACGAAAAAAGGATGTTAGTTGGACTATTCCGCTTTAGAGAAGCAGAAATAAGCGAGATCTATGTTCCACGAGTAAAGATAACTGCTGTGGAAGAGACACAAAGCTTGGACGAACTGAAGACAATAATTATCGAAAGCGGTTATTCACGAATTCCTGTCTATAGAGAAACCATTGATGATATTGTTGGCATTATTTACGTGAAAGATCTAATCTTGTATCCAGAGAAACAAAGCATTGCAGCATTAATGCGTCCCGTATGGTTTGTAACCGAAAACATGAAAATCCAGAGCTTGCTAAATCAGTTTAAACTTAAAAAATTGCAAGTTGCCGTAGTAGTAGATGAATATGGCGGTACTTCTGGTATAATATCTTTGGAAGACATCTTGGAAGAAATCGTAGGAGAAATTCAGGACGAGTATGATTCCGATGAGATTCCAGAATTTATTAAATGTGACGACGGTAGCTGCCTGATAAGTGGAAACTATAGTGTGCGACAATTTAATCAGGAATTTATACGAGAAATCTCTGTGGACGAATACGATAATATGGCAGAATTTTTATTGGCTAGTTTCAATCATGTTCCTCAAGTGGGCGAAATCTATTGCTTGGATGATAACCTAGAGTTGAAAATTATGGATAGCGATGAAAAAAGCATAAAACAGATAAAAGTAATCATGCATGGGGACTATGCGTAAGCTTCTTTTAAGCCTTTTACTACTATTAAACATCCCGTTGCTTTGCGCTGTAAATCTGCGCTATAAGGTAAGCTCTTGGGGCTTGAGCGTTGCAGATCTGCAAATTGATCTGGCAAAGGGACGAAGTAGTTTTAGGGTAAAGAGCAAAGCCAATATGTTATTGTTTCCTCATATTGATAACAGTTATCTTATATACCACGATGATAATTATAATCCATTAAGAATAAACCGCATAGTTCATCAAAGCGAATTGCAGGATTCCATTTGTACTACCTACGTAGGAAATCGAGCCACAATGCATCAGAAAAGTACCGGAGAAAGCATTTCATACAATATTACCCCCAACACTAGGGATGTATTTTGCTTGATTTTGGCTATTTGTAACGATAATGAAGCCGAAGGTATCTATCTTGTTGACGGCAACGGAAGAACTTGGCATGCGCGGGTTAGTAGCGCTGACATAGAGAATATATCGACTGCATTGGGTAAACAAACTGCTCGAAAGCACGAAATCAGTTTTGAGCCGCTAACCTCACAAAAAGCTCCATATACGGATATGCTTACGTTTAACTTTTTAAACCCAGATGTAAAACTTAACTTGTGGATATCTCTAAATGGGTTTCCCCTTAAAGCCAAACTCAAAAAGAGTTTTGTTGGCATGAACTGGGATATTCT
>JAJBBD010000182.1 GCA_020532355.1 Candidatus Cloacimonadota bacterium
AGCAGCCTGAGTGGGATCAAAACGGGTATCGGTGATACCATCCCAATAATGATCCCCGTAAAGGTTAGCTTCATTTTGAGACATGAATACGGCATAATCTACAGGGTTTCCACCGGTCAGGGCCGCAGCCCAGGTGAGGTTGAAGCCATCTATAGGAAGCTCTGTAGCACCATCTTCAGGAGAGGCGAGAGTAACAGGATCGGGAGGCCCGGTGGGGATGGCTCGCACCATTACATTATCCACCATCAGATCGTTATCGCCACCTGATGCAGTGGATTCACCATAGAAGGCGAAGTACATATTACCGGAAATTCCGGTAAGGGGGATACTAACAAGCTCGCCGGTGTGCAAAATGTCGTTATATACATAAGCAGAACCGGAGTTATTCCACTCCCGCAAGATCGTGGGATTTGCCATATTAGGACTGTCGCTCATGGCAACGATGAATTTATCGTCCTGCTGATCAGTATTGTCTAAAATAGGATCAGTACTATTATAACGAGTAAGACCGAGGTCAAACTTCAGCTCATGACCATCCGCAGGGATAGCGATGGGCGGAGTAACCAGCCAGCCGTAACGCAAAGTGCCATAGATATTGATCCTGGCGGCGTTGTTACCGCTGGGGCCATTCAGCCATTCATCACGGTACCATTGGATACTTGTACCTGTAGGAGTAGGATAGAGGCCACTGAGCTGATTCCAGTTTGGCACCGGCCAGTCGCCAGTAACCGTACCGAAATCTTCCAACCAGGGCAGGTCGTAGATAGTGGGGTCAACCATGGTCGTAAAGCTGCGAGGAGCAGCGGGGTCTCCGGTTCCGGCACCGTTGTAGGCTCTTACTGTCCAGTAGTAAGTGCGTTCATAAGCCAGAGGGGGGACAGGACTATAAGGACTTGTCACGTTGCTGGCATAGAGAGTGCTGCCGTCTTCGGTATCAATATACACATTGTATCCCGTAACTACACCACCGGTGGTGGGGGGAGTCCAGGTGAGGTTGGGAGCGATGCTCTGGTTCACTGCAGCATCAGCCGGAGCTGTGAGAGTGGGGATTCCGGGAGCAACCGGAGTGATGAATGGGCCTACTACGTGGTCCACATATATGCTTCCGGTGCTGGTTTGGGTAGGGGTCTGGAAGCCGATGTAACGATTTGTGCCGGCCAGACTGCTGAGGTCTATGCTGATAGGATACCAGATGCCGGTGGCATCATAAGTAATATCTGCAATTCCGGCTATCGGAGCCCAGGTTACTCTATCTTCAGAAGATACTATTTGCAGTACTTGAGAAGTAGATGAGGCACGTGTGTAGAAATCCATCGTGCTGCTTCCGGTGAGGGTAAGCATGGGAGTGGAGAGCACATACACAAGGGAAGTGGAAGTGTACTTGTAGGCGGAAGCGCTGCCTTCAAAGCGCGGGGTGGAAGTGTTTCTGGTCCAGCTTCCGGAGCTGCCATTTGCCCAGCCCGGGGGTGGGAAGCCAGTGGCTTCAAAACCTTCGGCCAGTTGGTCTGTCATAGGAGTATTGAAGCTCCAGGTGGGGCAGGCGGAGGCTTCGCCAAAGGCGTTTGTAGGCACTACTTTCCATCTATAGGTGATGCCATTGGCCAGATCGCTTGTCTGGAATTGCGGGGCAGTGCCTGTATATTTCAAGTCCGCTTCGCTGAAGACTCCTGTGGTATTCAGATACAGTTTGTAGCCGGTAGCAGGTTCGCCGGTGAGGCTGGGACTCCATTTCAGCATGGGGTTCAAGAGCGTGGTACTGCCGTTCAGCGGGAAGACTACAGTAGCCGGCTGCGGAGGAATGGGCGCAGGAATTCTGATCCTGATGTCATCCACATACAAGCGAAGCTGATTGGCGATGCTATAAGCATGCCAGCCCAGATAATAAGTGCCGCTGCTGGGCACGGTAAACGTGGCAAGAGCAGTGGTATAATCCGAGAAATTAATGTTATCATCGATGAAAATCTGGGTACTAAGGTCTGCAACCTGGTTGCCATTGCCCAGCATTACTTTCAGTTTTTCAACATAGGACGTGGAACCACCTCGATATTTAAAATCAAGGGCATAGGTGGTGCCGGCCTGAAGGCTGATGGGTGGGCTTACCATCCAGTCGTTCAAGGCCAGAGAGTAGTTGTAGCCAATGCTGACGCAGTTGGGAGCGGAGTAGGGGTTTGAAGCATAGCTTGCCCACTGGGCAGTATCACTATCTACATTGATGCTGCTCCAGCCAAAAGGCAGGGCAGGAACGGTGACAGCATCGAAATTCTGGGTGTGAGGGAAGCTGGCGATGGTGGGATCAGCCATAGTGCTGAAGCTCCACACCGGACAGCCGATGGCATCACCAATGGCATTGTAGGGAACGATCTGCCAGTAATAATTAGTAGCATAAGCTAAGCTATTGGGTTCGTATGTGAATACATCTCCCAGATCACTGTTGTTTACGATGTTTGTAGGGGGATTGTTGGTGCCAAAATACAGCTTGTAACCTGTGGGGCCGCCGCCACCGCTATTCCAATTCAGGGTAGCATCAATGGTTACATCTATAGCTGCATCAGCAGGGCTTCCTACGATAGCGGGGTTTGGAGGCGTATCGATAGCATAAGTGCTGTAGGCCAGGCGTACATTGGGGCGGTTTGCTGCGGTAGAGCCAGTGCCGGTGGGAGCATTGTTATCGGCGTTCCAGGTAAGGTGAGAGCCGGGGACCGGGCTTGAGTAGATCCCGCCACCTGCAGAGCTTCCGCCAGGAGTACCGGCGCCGTTTCCACCAAAGTTCCTTTCTACCAGGATCATCAGGTTATCGCCCTGATCCACATCAAAGGTATTGTCGAGCGTGAACATATTCCAGTCGCCATTTGCTAAACCGGTCTGGGTCTGATCGTAAAGCAAGACGGCATCAGCGATCATATTATCCCAGGTGTCGGTAGTCAAAGTGCTGGCACCAATCGTTTTCAGATATATCTTGGTGGGTACTGCTGCCGTCGTAGCAATGCTGGAATACCATGAAATCGCAAAAATTCTGCTGTTTTGCGCACCAAGTTCTGCGGCCGTATATAAGGCAGCGCTGCGTTCGTAGCCAAAATAGCTTCCCAGCGGGAAACGCTGGGTGGCAGTTCCGGTGCCGATATCGACGATCTGCAAGCTTTCTGTCATTACGGTTACATTGAGCAGAGCGGTTTCGTTGTTGTTAGGATTTTCATCACCGGCTGATATTACCTTACCCCAAAGCTGAGTTGCACCGAGCGTGGTGGGTGTCCAGGAGATGGTGTGTTCGACGGTCGCTCCGGGAGCAATGGGGCCACCGTTTGCAGAGCCCAGCTCCACATTACCGGTTTGCATAAGTTTCACAGTGTAGTTATTGATAGTGCTCATACCGCCATTACGCACGGCGATCACATAAGGATATGCGCTATTGGCGGAGGGAGTGGTATTACCGCTTATTGAGGTAGCAGCCAAATCGTTATTGAGACTCGCATAGGCTGTGATATCGTAAATATACCAGCCGTTGAAGTTAAAAGTACTTTCTCCGGTGGAACGGAACTTTAG
>JAJBBD010000183.1 GCA_020532355.1 Candidatus Cloacimonadota bacterium
AATTTAGTTGAAGCTAATGAAGTTATTATGAATTGGGCTTGTCACTACAATGAAGAACGACCTCATCGGTCTCTGAATTTTATGGCTCCCTACGAGTTTATCGATGCCTACAACGTCAAAGCAAGTTGCCCATTAGAAACTGGTCCATAAAATGGGGTACGGTCATCAGGTACGATGGAGTTACAGTATATTCTCAATCTTATGAATGATTATGCGGTTCAATTACTGGTTACAGATAGATTAGGGAGTATTGGCTTGCCTATACCCCTGTTTTGTCCATGGGTTGATTTATCATGAGAATGCGTATATGCAAAATGAGTTATTTAGGAGTTAGGAATGAGCTTTTTGAAAACAGTGGCAAAGATTGGAAATGCTGTCATCGATGAAGGTATGAAACAGCAAAGTAAGCAGATGAGAAATAGCAGTAGGAATGCAGCTACAGGGAGAACGGAAGTCCCCACTATTGGAGGAAAGACACTCAGAGATTGGGAGAGCAAGTGGCAGAATGTAGGCTATCTGGACAGCATCGACCTAAGTCCATACTCCTCTTATGTTGGGCTTTACAAAGCCGAATTGGGTGGAAAAGTCATGTATATCGGCAGAGCTGTCGAATATTCGAATGGTGGCATCAGGAAGAGACTATCTGACTATACCAGAGAATCAGACAGTGCCAGAAAGCACACATCGGGGCAACTAATGCATGCCAATGCTGCCGATTTGAAGATATCTATTTTGCTGGTTGGTAGTGATGAGGAAGCGGCTGAAGCGACCAGAAAGCTCGAACGCTACTTCATCGGCAAGTACTCTCCTGAGTGGAATAAGATTCTCAAGTAGGTGGGTTATACTCATTGAGGTACAGGGATGGCGATGAAAAGCATTGACTTTATAAGTAGGGCAAGAATATTTTGGAAAAACTGTAAAATGGCGAGGAATTTGTGAGGAATCAAGCTCTGTACCGGCAATGGCAGATGCTGCACCTGATAAATCAGCATCGGCTTAACGGCATATCCAAAGGTGAATTGGCAACACACTTTGGGGTATCAAAGAAGACTATTGCCAGGGATATAACTAATCTGTCTTCATGTGGTTTTCCGATCTACGAAGACCAGGATATGGATAGGGCAAATCAGGTTTTCTACTATTTCACAGAGGGTTATCGCCTTCCTGATTATACGCTGAATTACGAGGACATTCTTAGCCTCTCACTGGCAAGCAAGCTTTGGGAAGAATCGGGGTTGGTTACTTCCGATAGCATAAAAGGCATTCTGACCAAGATCGAAACTAAGCTGGATAAATCAATCCTCAAGTTCTACCGTGATGTCCAAAAAGCGCTAATCAGTGATGGTACCGGGACTCTATCTGATTCGGACACTGTGGCTGAGAAACTAAGCCTGGTACTGAAAGCGATACTGAATTATAAGATGATCGCTTTTGATTATTATAGTGTGCAGAACCAAAGGCACAGTCATAAAGAAGTCTCGCCTTTGGCAGTTAAGTATTTCAACCATAACTTCTACCTGGCAGGATATTATAAAAAGATAGATCAGGTGATCGTCTTTGCCATCAATCGCATGGAGAAGCTTAAGCTGAGCGATAAACCTCAACACGAGGTGGATTTTGATTCCAGAACCTATTTTGATAGCGGCTTTGGCATCTATGCTGGAGAAGTGTTTCCGGTGAAACTTCAATTCTTTCCTCCAACCTCGGATTATATCGCAGAAAGAATGTGGCATCCATCACAGAAGATCACTCGTCTTAAGGATAAATCACTCATCCTGGAAATGCCTGCTAACTCCCTGAGTGAAATGAAGAAATTTGTGCTGAGCTATGGTGCAAAAGTCAAGGTGCTGGAACCGAAGGAGCTGGTGGAAATGGTTCGAGCAGAGATAAAAAGAATTTCATTAGTATATTCCGGCAAACTTAATGAATCAGTATTGTTGTAGATATGGGGGAAAAATGAGTAAAAAACGCGTTGAACCTGATAAAGAAAAAGAAGAAAAAAGCAGAACCTCCAAAGTTATTGAAGGATCTATTGGCGGCGTTACACATGAGCAAGTAGGTCATTATGGAGGTGCTGTTGCTGAAAGAATAAAGGAATATACTGGAGAATTTGATCCCAATGGTAAGGTGACAGTAAAGGGGCTTAAGCAGATTGCTGAATCCAAAGTCGATCCCAGATACGAGTATCAGAATACAAAACAACAAGCTGGGTTTGCTGCAGAAGTAGATTATAGAGCTAAGGTCAATTCTGAGAACATCATAAACAAGTCAAAGAAGCAAATTGCCCGATCAAATGATGTTGGACTGGGAAACAATCCTGTAGCAGACTTTGTATCCGTAGATCAACAAGGAAATCCGATACTTATCGATGGTAATCCAGAGTGGAGTGCACAAATGAAATTCTGCGGTAAATATGGCTCTCAAGCAGAAATTCAAAACAGTGCAAGAGACATTGTTGATAGGTTCGCCGGTAGCAAATTCGAAAAATATCGGGGCCAAAAACTGTTAGTACCTTCAGAGCAATACGATCCGGCTTTGAACTACGCAAGAGACAAGGCCGCAGAATTCCGAAATGCTGCGCAAAAACTTCGCACAAGCGGAGACTACGAAAAAGCTACCATGTTGGAAGCAAGAGCAGCGAACTTTGACTCAGTCGCAAACAACCTGGTAAACAGCAAGATATCATCCCGGGAAGCTATGTTTATGCGACAAAACCCAAAGCTCCATACTACCTATAACATCGCTAAAACAGCACATGGAGCCGGGATGGAAAATGTGAAAACCTCAGCAGTGATCTCAGGGGTGATTTCACTATCTACGAGTTTGGCTGCAGCGATTAATGGAAGTAAGGACATTTCCGAGGCAGCAGTGGATATAGCTATTGATGTGGGTAAGGGTGTTGCGGTCGGATATGGTTATGGAGCTGCAACTTCTGTTGTGAGCGGAGCCATGCAGAGAAGTAGCAATATGGCTATCCAGAGTTTATCCAAAACATCCCTTCCAGGAATGATCGTAGCAGTTACATATCAAGTGGGTAAATCCGTAGTCAGATGGGCTAATGGAGAAATCGATGGAGTTCAGTTCGTTGTAGAAGTTGGAGAAGTAGGTGTTGGAGTTCTGGCAGCCAGTATCGGAGCATCCATCGGGACAGCAATATTTCCAGGAATAGGGACTGTTGTTGGTGGCATGGTAGGCTACATAGTCGGCTCAGTTATATACAATTCCACGATCAATACTATACGTGATTACAAGCTTTCTTCCGAAAGACTCGAAACAATAACAGCAATTTCTCAAGCTGCTTTGTTATCTATGGAGGCCAGTAGGAAGGATTTTGAGACTGCCATGAACAAGCATTTCAAACGGAGGGCTCAGTTACTCAGAAGCTGCTTTATGACGATGGATCAAGCCGTTTTAAACAATGACCATGAAGCTTTTACAAAAGGCCTAAGTGCAATAGCCATTGAGATGGGTTCATGCCTTAGATTTAAAGACTTTGCAGAGTTTGACAGCTTTATGCAAGATTCTAACAGTAAATTAGTACTATAAGGAGTAATTATGCCACTACCAATAGTTTGGGGAGCCGTAGTTGGAATCGGCGTGTTAACGGGTTTGAGTAATTCGGGTAAAACCAAATCTAATCTACGGGAAGCAGAAGGATTAATAGATGCTGCTAATGATAAAGCTACAGAAGCGAAAGAATTTGTAGAGATGGCTCAAGATAAAACCGTTAAAGCCATTGAAGCATTAGGGCAATTGAAGATCCAAGTTCTTAAAACCTCAATGACCGATTTTGTGGAGAACTTTGAGAAAATCAAGGAAGTGGAATTTACCATTCAGAATGGTATGAATGACATGACGAAACTTCTTCCAGGAACACCCGGTTTCAAAGAACTGAAGCAATCCACCCATCTTAAGACACTGGCCAGAATCGAAAGTATCCTTAATTTCGGCAGTTTTGGGTTCCTCACAGCGTCAACTTTCATGCCAAACATGCCAGTGTTTCCGTTAATGAGTACTATACTCAATATGAAGTCGCAAACTGCACTGAATAATGCCAAGGCTAATTATGAAAAAGCTAAAGTTTATCATTCTCAAGCCAAGACTATTGGATTGGCATTGAAAGCGATATTCTTAAGGTGTGAACAGATTTATGGGTTACTTGAACAATTGGATTCCTATTTTTCTAAGTCTGTCGGGAACCTAAGAATAATTATAGAGTCCTCTGGTACAAAATGGCCAAAATATAGTATAGAGGAACAGAATGACATTTATCTATGTGTGCAGATTGCTCAAACTGTGAAAATTGTATTAGATACGTCTTTATTAACAGAAAATGGCGAACTAGATAAGAAATCAGAAGAAATGGTATCCCAAGGCAACATGCTTCTTCAAAAAATTGCAAGACTGTAAAACCGCACGATTACGAAAGGAGATAACTCATGACAGACAATAACGAACACAAAGGCGTTCTTAATGCTGCATTTGATTGGATAATTCAAAGTGTTGATTCTGCCGAGTCAGAACAACAGGATGAAACCGCCTCAAAGCAACAGAACGATAAAACATCCAACTCCGATGCCACTTCGTTCAAACAAGCGATCTTGGATAAATACGAAGAAGTTAGTGGATATCCTCCAATTGTGGACGATTACATGCCAAGAATCAAAAACATGCTGAAGGAGATTTGTAATGGCCAATACAAAAAGGATCAGATAATCGATACCAACGATACCAGCATATCCAGTAACGGTCACTCAGGCATAGTGTTCACTACAGAAGCAATATGTGTAAAGGATTCTGGTAATTCCACAAGCAAGTTCATCGCTAAGTTTGAAGATATCGATTTTACATATCTCAAGGAAGAGCGTTTTCTGGGAGTTGACATCTCTGCCCTTGAGTTACATATGAAATACGGTTCTACCTACAATCTTAGTACTACCCTATCATCATTATCATTGAATGACATGCAGGAACTTATAGACTATGCAATGTCATTATATGAAGAGAAGGATAAACTGGAGTGGTAACACCCATCTTAAATATCTAAGACCATTGCACGTAGAAATGGACATAAAATATATCTAAACAGTTCATGACAGATAAGCTAGATGTACAATTATGGCTCTATCAATACGCAGGAGCTAATCATGGAAAAGCAAACCCTAACTTTCGCAGATCAAGAGATTGCCAATCGTTTGGCAAGCCGCAGACACTTTCTCAAAGATGTGGATCAACTGATAGACTGGAAAAGGATCAACAAACTGATCAGCAAGGTTGAGATCAGAAGGACTTCTGTGGCAGGTAGGGACGCATATTCGGCAGAAGTGATGTTTCGGATCATGTTGGTTCAGGCTTGGTACAAGCTGTCTGATTACCAGATGGAAGAGCAGCTTGTCTATAACACGATGTTCCTGTGGTTTTGTCATTTGAGTATGGAGAATCCGGTCCCGGATCATTCCACGATTTGTCGCTGGCGTGGCAGGTTTTCAGAAAAGAGAATCTACGAAAAGCTACTTCAGGAGATCAATCATCAATTGAGTAAGCACGATATCAGGATCACAGAAGGTGTGATCGTGGACGCAACTTTGGTTGAATCGCATGCCCGTCCCCGCAGGAAAGAATACATCGAGACAGAGCCTGTAGGAGATGATGAGATCCCTGGTCAGCCAACCTTTCAGGCAACCGTTCTGACGATCGAAGAATCCAAAGACTCTGAAGCCAGGTGGCTGAAGAAAGGCAATAAGAGCATTTATGGCTACAAGGGACACACAGCTGTGGACAAGACTCATGGT
>JAJBBD010000184.1 GCA_020532355.1 Candidatus Cloacimonadota bacterium
GCTCTTCTTCTCCAAGACGCGGAAGCAAAGCATCCAGAATGTCTATCTGCTTGCCACGGTCTGTAGCAAGCAGAATTAGGTGATCGAGCCGGGCAATGTTCTTTTTTACCAGGTAATCCATCGATGTGCAAATCCTGGCTGCTGTTACAGCGTCAGCTTGAGCGATCGACCTGTTGCTCAACTCACTCTCCTTGTAATCTGAACTGTAAACAAAGGGCAGCTTTGCAGGAACAGCCTTAACGGAGTCATTATCTTTTAAGGGACAACGGCAAGCATCTGCATTGTATATGAGTTGAATATCTGTGTTGCCAATGGGCACAATTAACACAGTGGACATCCTACACCTCCGCTTGCCCTGAGTGTAAAGCCCGGAAGCAGTTGATGCTGCATTGGCGCTCCTTTAGCATGTCCTTGCTGAAATTGACTATCCTGCCCAAAGGCGCGAAGAAAACATTCGCCAAACAAGCCTTTTCAAACTTGATAATTGATGCCAAATCCCTGTTGCCGATTGCCAGCTTGACCTGTCGCACAGCTTCCGGGGATAAGTTCAGGAATCCATATACGCGAGCTCTATTCTGCTGATTTACAGCCGGAGCTATACCGTTATGCATCAGCTTGTTTCTCATTTTACGTATAGCATGCCAATCAGGGTCGTCCCAGCCCTCAGTATGGTCTCCAAACACAGCTATATAATCTTCGAAAGCCTTCAGAATCTTTTCTTTGGGAATCCGACCGATCAGCTTGAACACATCCAGATCAAGAGACCTCTCATGCCCGATGGGCTCCAGCAATTCAACCTTGCTTTTTTCAATATCCACACTTTTCCATAATATCCCTATTTGCCTGGCGGCAAGATCCAGCTTAGCCGCTTGCTCCATACTGGTAATCCAAACCACCAGTTCATTGAAGCTGTCGGTGTAGATGGCCCGAAAGATGTGGGCAGTAAAGCGCTCAAACCATGATCCTTTGGTCTCCCACAGCTCCTTGCCTTCCTTGATAGCTCTTTCCAAGCCTTTGTAGTTTACTAATGCCGGCAATTCGGGATAGTGCCTTCTGATCATGTCAAGGCAGAGCTGCGCGCGATCCCATTGCATATTTATCACACTGTGGTTCATTTGCCCGATATAGTCCAGGAACTTGTGTTCGGTTTTTTTATCCTCCATATAGGATAGGTATTCACTGGTAAAGATCCTTTTGTATTCAGCATGACCGACACAATTTTGAAGCACATTATCCAATGCCCGATGCAAGAGCGGCATTCCTCCCGCGTGTGTTCCCAGAAGTATTTGGGCATCTTCAAGTTCTGCAAAATAGGGGCTCAGGGCATAGTATGCTTCCTGTTCAAAAAAGTCCAGAGTATTGATATCCGCCAATTCCAGGATCTCTTGCTTGATGGGCTTGGTGATATTAATTTTCATAATGGGTTGCAAGACTTTGTAGCTTCCCAATTTCAGGATCACGATGTTCCGGATCTGCACAGCATCTTGATAGATTCTGCCTTCTGTGATGCACTCTTTCAGAAATTTAGCGGTGGGTGTGCTATGGTCATCTTCTATCCATCTAATCATTCCTTGATCCAGATAATCATAGAGTTCAGGCAAGTTTTCCAGATCCTCTTCCCATTTTGCTTTGATGCTACGCAATACAGGCAAAACCTGAGATCGATCCGTACTAAGTATGAAAAGATAGTCCAGAGTCTTGATCTTCCTGCTGGCTATATAAGCCATAATCTTGTCAAAAATGGGGAAGCAAAGCCCATTTGGTGTCTCCGGTTTTTTCTCATCTCGTCTGAGTTCTCTGATTCCAATGCCATTCGTTAGCGGCAATGAGTCCTTTTGATCAAGTATATCCTTTATCTTGCCTCCGGATCTTCTCTTATTCCCATTTGGTAAATCATAGATAGCCTGCAGGTCTCGATGACCTATGGCAAAAAATAACACGTTTCCCATGTTAAACTCCCTTATATCTTGCATTATTTGAACTGCGGGATCAGGGGGATTTGGTATCTAATCCCGCAGTTGACATTCTGGCGTTTATTGCATTAGCCTGAGTTCCAGATTAGTTTTTCCTATTCTTCAAATCAGAATTCTTTGTTGTTGTATGCCAGGTGAAGATATCACCCTTGAAGCTCGGGTAATGCTTGGGGTCTCTATATAGCTTACATAAGTCGTATAGAGCGCCCTTTTCGAAATTCCTGGGAGTGCAACTTCTATGAAACTCAAGGAGTCTGCCGGTTTCATGATTTAGCTTAAACCTATGAACAATTGCTTTGCCATCCTTTTCTTCAATGACTACTTTTACCGCTCCCATGCCATGGTTTTTGCCATAACCGATCTGATGACACAGCAGAGGTTCTGGTTTCTGTCCATCCTTGGAAACAGTAACTTCTACCCCGGTAGGATCCATGTTTAGAACACTAGGTTCAATGTTTTGACCTAAGTTTAGCGCGAAGCATAGAAGTTTCAGTTCAATCGGCCTGAGGTTTTCATAGTATACGTGGAATGTGAATTTTGGTAAAACACTGGAGCTGGGTGAAAGCACATTTACCAGCTTGATCATGCCGTCACTTTCTAAAGCGGGGCTAATCGTTCTTTTTCGGTAATAAAACTTTCTGCCTGATAACCTTGGAGCTACTTTATGGTCTTCCCGAGCCGGGTCGCCAAATGTGCTTAGCAAAACGTGTTTATCGGCAGTGAAGTTTTCTTTTAGATAAAACTCATAGGATGATGGTTTGGGAGATCCTGCGCGAGGAAGCCACATATCTTTGCTTTTGCCTGTCCCGCTTTCATGAACAGCGCAAGAGAAATGCACTTTGGCTGACTTGGCCCTTTGCTTGTAAGGAATATCCTTATTCTCACTGGAATAACCAAACATTTCCTCAATCCTGTTTAGCAAACCACCCTTGATACTTTCGGCATTCTCAGCCTGGTAGTCCTGGTCAAAATCATGCAAAGACCTACTAAAAGCCCAGCGGTATCTGTAATGCTTTCCGAAAGTGATTACCTTGGTTTCATCTTTAGTTAAGACTTCAAAAAAGATTAGATCGCCTTCCTTTAGATTGCTGTTCTGTTTCACATTCTTAATGAAATCGGCACAATTAAAGTTCTTTTTCTGCGGATGATCCTGCAGATGACCATCCTTTTCATCCTTGATATACTGAACAGTCCTTAAGTAAGCATCATAGCAATCAGGTGATATGATATATCGTTCATTAGCATACTCAGGCTCAGCGCCAGGCCCGGATACTCTTACACCAAAGCTCTGATGGCTGGCAGGTCTTTCGGTCAGTTTACCTAATGTTCCGGCACCGTCAAGGCCATCGTGGTAATCATAAAAATAGAAGTATGCGCTCTTGTCCCCATCATTTCTTATCTGATACTTGTAAAGTGGCCGGTCATTATGGTTTGTATCACGATAGTTATGGCGACTGGCCTTAGCTGGACTATATTTGTATTTTGTAAACGCATAGTACCGCTCTTTGAACCTTTTTACGGTAATGCTGTTGTCTTCTGCTATGCTCTCAATAATGCCCGCATAATTCGCTACACTTTTTCCTGAGGGAGCATTGTTCGGGCGGAAGCCATATTGCCTGTTGTTCATTCTGGAGATGGGGTACTGCAAGTATGCGGCGAGGAAGTTTGCAAAGCATCCCTTTAATGTTGATGAGGGGATAACAACCTTGCCATCAACCGTCAGCGGTGCAATCTCAACCTTATCATGGCCCAAATCCTTATGTGTGTTGCCAACACATAGTTCATTGAGGGCATACATTTCACAGTTTATGTGACCAGTAATCAGGCTCTCATCGTCTTTATCCAAAGGAACCATATTGTCATAATTTAGCTTGTCTTTATCAACAGGAGCAAAGCCATAGGGGAGTTTTTGAATCGCATCTTTGATGGATGTGGGCCTTTCATGATTGTTTCTATTCCAATAGTTCATTTGGAGAACCTCCATGTATCATCTGCATGGTTTACGTATACTTTGACAGGGTATGTGTTCAAATCCGGAATGCTGCCGATCAGGTTTGCAAAGCCGTAGCGATACCCCCTCTCATCA
>JAJBBD010000185.1 GCA_020532355.1 Candidatus Cloacimonadota bacterium
AAGAGACAACATGGCAATCTGGACTCAAGCGAGACTTGGCAGTAAAGCAGTGGCAGAGACCATAGTCAAGACTATCATCCGAGATTCCAGCCTACTGAATGTAGGAGACGTATGGGTGGCAGATGGACATACCCTCGCCTTCGATATCATGAATCCTAAGACCGGGAAAGCTCAACGCATGACTATGATCATGGTCTTGGACTGGGCAAGCCGCTATCCGGTGGGAGCTTCACTTGCCTTTACCGAAGACAGCCACCATATCCAGGTAGCCTTCCGTAATGGCTTCCTCAACTGGGGAGCGGTACCGAGATGCGTATATCTCGATAACGGCAAAGCCTTCCGGTCAAAGCTCTTCCATGAGCAGTGGGACAACCACGATCTGGAGCTTGAGCTGGGAGGCATCTTCCCCAAGCTTGGCATCGAAGCCCACTTCGCAGAGAGCTATAATGCCAAGGCAAAGGTGATTGAGCGCTTCTTCAAGACCACCAATCCTTGATGCCATGTTATCGGAGAAGCGTATCAAACTGATCAGCCAGACGGAGCGCATCTATGCCAGGGCTAACCGTTACCGCAGCCAGATCGGTTATCAGCACTACCGGGGATGGACCTTCGATCAAGGTGCAGCCCATCAGCTGCTGGATGTCCTAGAGCAGGGCAGGTACAAGTCCATCCGGGACATTGCCCAGGCTGTAGGCAAGTCCCGGCAGTGGGTCTTTATCTATCTGGAAGCCCTGGCTTCCATTGATGCCATCGATCTGAGGGATTTCCACTACGTAGTCATCTCCCGCAAGAACGTCCACAAGATCGGCAGAAAGATCACCAAAGGTATCTTGAGAATGCTGCGGGGACTGAACAAGCTCGGTGGTCATCGAGTATTTGATTAACCCAATAACGATAGAAGAAGGTATTACTATGAACAAAGAACAACGGGAACGCTACCTCCGGCAGGATATCCATGCCCTCCGGGTACGCAAATTCAAATGGAGCGAAGATGAACTGAGGGGTCTGCTCAAGACCCTTGGCATGGGCGATTCCCTTACTGCCTTGGATGAGATGACTTTAACCGAACTCAAGCTGATCCTGATGCGGGTGCGCATCACCAACAAGCCCGATGAATACACCTACGACAAGCAGGGGATGTATATGCACACCCTGATGAAAAAAGCCAAGTGGGATGAGTATCAGCTCCGAACTTTTATGATCACTCATTACCGTAAGAGCCACTGGAACCTGCTTAATACTGACGAACGCAGAGCCGTAATCGCCATGCTGCAGAACTATGCCAAGCAAGCTGCAAAGCAGGCACTTAAGCAAGAGATCAATCAAGAATCACATAGAAACGACAACTGAATAAGGAGATACAATGGACGACAAGAAAACACCCCAGAATCCGCCTAAGAACCCGCCCAAGAAGACGGCTGACCGTACCAAGACCGATGCCCTGGGACAGAACGTACCCATCAGCATCATCAAACCGGAAATCCTCAAGCAGGATGCCATCGTAAGTAAGACCATCAACCGGGTCAAGAAGCTGCAAGAGCGCATCATCAGTGACAAAGCCCGTCTCTTTGAGGATGTGGAGCTATTCCTGCAGGAGATCGCCAAGAAGAACGGACTCTCCTGGAAGGGTAATGCCATCCTCAACAGCTTTGATGGCAAGTACCGGGTAGAGATCAGATTCAAAGAGCATATCCAGTTCGGGATCGAACTGCAGCTTGCCAAGCAGAAGATCGATGAGTGCCTTAAAGCCTGGTCTGCAGATTCCAATGTCAATCTGCGGGCTATCATCACCGAAGCTTTCCAGGTCGATAAGAAAGGCGAGATCGCCAAGCACCGCATCCTTGCCCTGCGTAAGTACAATATCAAAGACGCCAAGTGGAAGGAAGCGATGGAACTGATCGACAAAGCTATCAGAGTCGTCTCGACCAAGCAGTATGTATCCTTCTACGAGAGAGATGAGTATGGTGAGTACAAACAGATCATCCTCAACTTCACAGCTCTATGAGCGAAACATTGGTATCCTAATGCAAACGGGATTGAAAGAAACACGGGAGAATGAACAATGGCATCTATGAATAACAATGCAGCAGAGGAGATCAAAGCAATGAACATCTTCAAAGATGAACGCAACTACAGAACGGATGAGATAGCTGATATCCTCCGGGTTGACCGCTCCAGTGTTTACCGCTGGATACGTGACATCCTTGATCCTCTGCCTGCTTTCCGCACCAAGGAAAACGGACAGTTACGATGCTCCGGCAGAGACTTGAATGAGTATCTGGAAAGCCACAAGGTAAGACCTGAGTATGAGTAACGCTACTGAGTTCCGCATCAAGCGGGACAACTGCAGAGAAGCCTATCTGAACGGTAAAACCGAGCCCACTGAGCTGGCGGTGATCTACGGAGTCTCCGATATCACCGTCCGCAAGTGGATCAAGAGCGGCAAGTGGGATGAGTTGTTCAAAGAAGAGCGCAAGCTCGATCATGAGATCAGTATCGCCCGCAAGAGAGCGCTCATCCAGGCCTTGCGTGAGTATGCCAAGAACCCGGCAGATACCGCTCTGCAGAGTCTCGTAAACCTGATCAAGCGGAACCAGAAGGACTCTGAGCCTTCCAAGGAACTGAACGACTATATCGTCAGATTCCTTGATCAAGTAACCGACTTCATGATATCGATAAAGAAGAGAATATGGGTAACCATTCCATTGGTAAGAGACGCATGGAGAAGATCACTCAGGAACATGCGGGAGCATTATCTCCGGAAGGATATGGCAAGATCATCTGGCTCGGTAACCTGGTACATCCCATTTACTCCATCTGCCAGTTTCAGGAACTCATATTAGGCGATATGCGAGCAGATAGTCCAGAATTAGACTTACCTGCCAGATTGCGTTAAAGACCCACCAAAAGACGATATTGCGCTTCTCTCTCGAAGATCAGTGAGATAAGTCAATTTTGGAACAGTATCCAACCAGTAATTCGATAACATCTGTATGAAACTCTGTGTAACGTTTCCTCTTTCCACTACAGATTTCCTAGGATATCATTACTTTGTTAATCACTGGTTTTGCCACTTTGTTGCAGGAGCATTGTTCAGAATATTGGGGTCTGCAATAGATATGGTTATCATCTTATCTGCTTGCTTTATTGTGACATAGCACGAATTTATCTCCAAAACTTCACCATACAGGCCTTGGTCACCCGTTATCACATACTGAGTGTCGCTATCTATCTTTAGAACTGCGGTATTACCGATGACTCCTAGTAAGAGGACTTGCGGGTATACTATGTGAGCCTCTTGTTGATAGGGGATGTATGGGGCATTATCGGATTGCTCCCAGTCAATATATTCTTCACTTTCCCAATATGTTGAGGCATAGTCTTCTGAGTTATTTATCCCAACAAAGGGATCCCGGAATTCACCTGAGAACTCAGTATAGAACAGGCTGTCGATTGCCAAATGATCACGTAGTTGAATTTGACGATTGGGCGTGCTGACCGGAGATTCTGCCGTAGTATCAATATTGGTTAGCAGATTATAGGCAAAATTTCCCCATATAACAAGAGCTAACCCGATCAAACCCCACAGAAAGATTTTGTTTGTGTTAGAGTGCATTTCGTTCATGGTCTCTTCTCTTTCTTACGCTTAAGCAACATAATATCCAAAAATCTCATAGGCGTATAGAGTAAATTACTAGTTGCAGAGCAACGTCAACGCCATTAGTCGCATTTGGCTTGAGACCCACTTTTTCAAAACGTGTCAGAGGAAATGTGTTCTCTAGAGATTGGATAAATAATCCAGTGTTTTTGTATGTGCCGACTACTTGCAGCATGAATGAATACTCGATCAAGCTACCTTGTTGTTTAGTCGCTAAAGGCTCTATGCTGACCAATATTAAGTCCATATCAACTACAATTTGTGACAGTGACTCGATAAGCTCAGTAGCCGAGGATATCATTGAAACCTGCGACATAGTTTTGTTATGTTTCATCAGCTCGTTGTGTTGGTGCTTAAGCAAGCTCAATTTAAAATCCGATTCAGTCAGAGCCGTTTTGTTCCTACCTCCTAACTCTGAATATACAGAAGAGACAAGATGCCATATATCATCGTATAGCAATATCTTAAATAGATACAGAAAGACTATGATTACAAGTAAAGTCATCGCCTGCCAAGCTCTAGTTTGATTCATCGGTCAACACCTCTATTACACAGGGCTATCTCGAAACTCAGGACTTTGGTTTCATCAGTAGCAGTTGGTGTTGAGTTCTTACTATAAATCCTCTTTACTGATACATCCTGAAACAAACGTTTTGATGTCAAATCCCTTACAAGGAGTAATACCTCACTTTCAGACGTAGCATCACCCCTGATAATCATCTCCCGTATTTCACCAGTTTTGGTTATAGATAACTCTGACAAGGTCATGCCAATAGGTATACTACGTCCGATAACTTCCAAATCTGTAGAAACCCTTGAGAATTTAACTCTAATGGAGTCAACTTGAGTCTGTTGGCTTCTTAGAAGGGATATCTCTGCAGTAAGTTGATCAATTCTCTTCTGCTTGTTATCTTTAGCATTTGTCAATGACTCTTCCCCAATTAGACTAACCCCAATCCGAGTAATAACATATAGAATAAGGAATAAGAATGCTAGGATGATAAACGTTTTTTGACAATGGCTCTTGGCTAGCTTTCGATGTACGTTTTGTATCTGAGCGCTGTCCAAAAAATTACCAATATTGCCCAAACACAGTAGTTGATTTAGCCCCGTTCCATATGGAATTAATATGTCAGAAGATATCTTGTTGCCATTAACACATATTTGATCTACCGGTTCTAAATCATCGGTGGTAATTATTGCTTTATCTGATGTGATTACTGATGTATCGGAGACATCGCACATGAGTCCAGATTGAAAAGCAAGCCTTATGGGAGACTTATCAGTTGTAATCCCATTCAGATAGATTCTCTGATTAAATAGATCGTCATCTGCTAATCCAAGACCTGCAGACTCAATCCCGGAACCTATATAAACAGTATTTAACGATAACTGCTCTAATAGCCGTGAAAATTGGGATAGTGTAGTCTTGGGGATGGATATGATTATGCATTGATAGTTTGAGTTATTCAAGAAATATAAGTGTCGGTATTCGTACAAATCATACTCAGTTATGTTTGTTTGAATAAACGACTCAGCCCATTCATGCAGTTCCTTTTCTTCAATATCTCCGGGAACAATAAAACTGAAAAACGAGAAGTAATTCAAGGGCATTAATAGCGCAACAGGATACTTCTTCAAATCTTGATGTAAAGAGAGTGCTTTACTAATTCCCTCGTTGTCACTATC
>JAJBBD010000186.1 GCA_020532355.1 Candidatus Cloacimonadota bacterium
GGCCTGATGATAGACCTCAGTATCGGTATATTCATAGCTGATCTGAGTTCCATTTTCGATGCCTTCATCGATTAAAGCACTATTGATCATGATCGCAGTAGAAAGCTCTTGCACTTCACTGCGCAGGATGTTGTATCCGGCATGATTGGTCTCGGACTCCGCAGTCCAGGCGATATTCACATGCAGGTCTGCGGTGAGAACGGCGGTGAAGGATGAGAGGGTGACGGGCAGAGTGGGATTCTCATCACCCAAGACGATAGGCAGGGTCAAATCCTTGCTGGCGGTAATATCTGCAAAGACAATTTCTCCACCTACGTTTTCCACTGCTGTCCATTCACCATTTCTATAAAAGGCACCATAAGGAGCTGCGGTCTGGATGTTAACGCTCCAGGGACCTGCGCCGAAAAGCTCCAGAATGAAGCTTTGGGAGGCTACGAAGGCACCGTTGTTCACGGGGGGAATCTCGCCGCTGCCGTTATTGGCAGAACCGCCGGTGATGGTGATAATCTCTTCGCCTACAGTGATGGGTATGCCGACAGGGTAGTCATAAACGATATCGATGCTGATATCATCCAGAAGAATATAGTATTGATCCGCAGCGCTGTAACCGTGCCAGGCAAAGTAATAGTTACCGGTAGTAGCAGGGCTATAGCTTGCTGTTCCAAGCGTATATGCGCTTACCTGGAATTCAAACAGGTCCAGCAATGTTGTCGTCAAGCCATCCACCGTGGGTGCCTGGCCAACCATCAACTTCAGGTTTTCCGGATATTGTGGATGATTGCCATAATAAAACTCTATGCGATACTCCAGTCCTGCCTTCAAGGCAAGCGGGGCTGTAAAGACATAATCATCAGCAGCCAGATCTCTATTATAATCCAGATATAGTTCGTTGTTTCCTGATTTGTTCATATTGTTACCATTTTTCCAGGTGATACCATCCCCATTGGCGTCAATGACTGTCCAGCCAAAGGGAAGCTCCCCTTCAGGAAGATCATCGAAGTTCTGGGTATAGGGGAATTCTGAGATTATGGCATCGAAACCTTCACCGCTCAATGCGAGAGTCTGAGTGGCTCTGCTAAGGCTTCCCCTGGAGGGCGTATTGTCTATGATCTGCAAAGTAGCAGATTTCAGGCCTTCGGATCTGGGGCTGAAGTTCACTGTGATCTGCGCAGTCTCACCGAATTCCAGGCTGATGTCTTCAGTGATGGGGCTCAGGCTGAACTCAGTGGCATTAGTGCCGGTGATGCTGATCTCGGCCTGGGCTATAGATAGAGTCCTGCCACCACTATTTCTGATGGTGAAGGTAATGGCCTTGCTCTCACCAAGCTGAAGCTTACCATAGTCGCCGCTTACGGGACTGATAGCAAATTCGGGGTCTTCAGAGCTATCACTAAATTGCAGCTTGATATTTGGATGATAGTGATACCTCTCGTCTGCTTGCGGGGGGTTAGCAGGGTCCGGATTGGTGTTATCGCTGTAATATAATAGGCTCACGAAATCATCCACTTCGCTGCAGTAGAATTTACCGAAATTACCATCATAGTCCGGAGTATTTTCATCCACAGCTATCACCAGGTTATCGATATTGTTATATGCAAAGGGGACTTGTAGCTGAACCTCTATCCAGCCCTCTTCTGACGGGATATCCAGATTTGAGCGAAAGACTTCCGTAAGCTCTGAAAGCGGGATCCAATCTAAATTGCTGGTAAACTCGCTCTTATGGGTGTGTCCCATATATATTGTCCAGCCACCGGAATAGCTGCCCTCTTCTTCACCATTCCAATAATAGTAAAGCTTTTTTATGCGTTGATTAGCCGTATTGATCGCAGCCTGGGGGTAAATGGTCTGCGTATATGAATATTCATAATATGCATTTACAGGTAAGTCTTTTTCGGCAGTGCCATCACCGATAAGGATCGTACCTTCAGGCAAAGCTTCGGCATCCAGGGAGAAGTTGTAATTTACTCCCCCATAAGAAATGCTAAGGGTGGCATTCGCCGGGCCTGCGGCGGTGAGCATAGCGCCAATGGGGATGATCACGGATTCTTCGTTTCCCAGTGCAGCAGGCAAATTGGCGGGATCGAAGCTGAAACTTGCGGCATCTGTGCCGCTGATATTGATATCATCAGCAGTGATGTGCATGGTTCCGCTACCTTCGTTTGTGATGATCAGGTTTTGAGGGCTGGCTGCCTGATTCTGACTTAGCGTGCCAAAATCTATCCAGTTTGTATTGTAACTAAAGATGGGCTCTGCAGGGATTGCCTCAATACGCAGGTCATCAATATAAATTTCATACCCCGCACTGTCAATCATCCTGAAGGCAATATACTGAATACCTTCATAAGCGGCGAGACTGATGGTCTGCTCTGTCCAAAGCTCAGGCATATTTTCTCCGGCAATGTAATAGGCCAGGTCTGTGCAAAAGTCTTCTGCTGAAGAATTGCTGGTAGCGATCTGCACTTTCAGGTCTGTGCCAGGTTCTAAGCTTCCATATAGCCAGAATTTTAGACGATAATCAGCTCCTGTGAGGTTCAAGGCTGGGGTGATCAATAAATTCTCACTACCGTAAAAGTGCCATGGAGCTTTGGCGCTATATGATCCACTGTGAGAACGATTATTGCGTTCCCAGGAAAGTTCACCGGATACGGAAATCTGCGTCTATCCAGGAGGGGCAGCCGGAGTTCCGCTCCATTCTTCTTCAAAACCTTCGGTCCAGGGGAAGCTGGTAATGCTGGCACCAAGCGTGACACCGATGAGCATAAGCAGCAGGAATAGAATTGTTGTTTTCTTCATATTTTTTCCATTAATTAGATTTGTTTGTAAGCTTGTGGCTGTAGTAGCAGGCTCAGCCGGGATATTTTTGATGTTTTGAATAGATAGTTTCTGCTCTGGGATAGAGCGGAAGTCTGACTTACGAAACTTGGGGGTAATAGTGAAGGATAAGGCTCTCTGCACAGAGGAGCAAGAGCCAGTTAAGCGATTATATGTAAAAAGCTTGTGAAAGAAGATAGATACTATGGTAGCCAAAATTGCATCAAGTCCTGTAAAAGATGCTCCGATGTCTTTTCTTGATCCTGTCTTGTGCTCTTGTTTTGGGCAAAAATCAAATCCATTCTGTTTCCTCTTTATTAAAATATACGCTGTTGTCTGAAGCCGTATTCCATTTTTGTAAAATATACTGTATGAAAGCAAAACATAGATACTCTGTTTTGAGCAAGTTAAGATGTTTTTTGAGTATATTTATCAAATAATGCATCAACTATATATAAACATGAGATACTGTCAATGGAAATGATTTTCTGGCATTCCAGCATTTTTCGAGAGTCAGATTATGGGCTGGTCGGTGTTTGCTATCTGAAATGCCGTCCCGTTGGGACTCTGGGGCGTTGTGCAGCTTTGGTTTGCTATCTGAAAAGAGTAACAATGGGACTTTTGTCCATTGCGCTGGAGTTGGTATGCTAACTGAAATGTCGTCCCTACAGGACTCAGACCTTTGTGGTTGTGTGTTTTCTATCTGAAATATCGTCCCTACAGGACTCAAACCGTTGTGTGGTATTGTTTTGCTATCTGAAATAAAGTAACAATGGGACTCTGGGGTGTTGTGCGGCGTTGGTTTGCTATCTGAAATACAACAATGGGACTCGAATTAGAAGCATATTCAGTTGGAATCAAGAATCTTAAGTGCTAAAGATATAAAC
>JAJBBD010000187.1 GCA_020532355.1 Candidatus Cloacimonadota bacterium
ATAGGAAAGAAGCTTACTAATAAAGTGTATTGGCATAATTCAGGTTAAACAAGCTAAAAATAAGATTGGTAGGGCATGACTACTTATCTATATGTTCAAATTGCTAAACTGATTGAAACAGGTGGTTGAAAGATATCCTCTAAAATTGCAATTTTAGTCAAAAAATCGTAAAAATGGCTTTACAAAAAAGCAGTGTTTTAGGATATTGCTAAGAAAAACCTTTTTAGGAGATAAGAAATGAGCAAGTACGGCTTCAATTTTCCTGAAAATATTAGGAAAACATATCTCTTCGATATGGAAGAAAACTGGTATCTGCCACTTTTGGCAAAGCAAAAAAACCTTAGTTTACAAAGCATAAAACGCAGCAATTTTGGTCAATATAATATGGCTGTAAACTACCTTACTTCTGTTTTGGAAGAAGCTGCGGCAATCAATAAAGTGGCAGTGTATAATATTGATCATATGGCACAGATTAGATTTAAGGGGAAAGATGCTGCAAACTTATTGAATAGAAGTTTAGGGGCTAATTTTGTAGATATGAAAGTTGGAGCATGTAAATATACTTTGCTTTTAAATGAAGCAGGCGGAGTTCAGGACGATATGATTCTAATGAGAGTATCCCCGGAAGAATATATCGCTGTAATCAATGCCGGACACGATATTACAGATACGGTTGAGCATAATGGCGATAAAGTGGAGCTAATTGCCGATATCGATCGCATTATGAGCCTGAAACAAGCAGAAGAAGAGGTTGAAGCGGAAGATATATCCGATCAGTTGGTTAAGGTGGATATCCAAGGTCCTCTTTCCTACAAACTTATTAAAGATATCTATGGCGTTCAGGTGCTTAAGAATCGCAATAATCCCGAGAAAAACATGAACTTCTTTACCTTCAACGAATTCGACCGTAATGGTGCTCATTATTATATTAGCCGCACTGGGTATACCAACCGATGGGGATGGGAATTATATATTCCCGTAGAACAAGCTGCGGACGATTTTAAACAGATTGTTAGTAAGGCACTGGATCTGGGTGGATTATTGGTTGGACTTGGTGGTAGAGATGAAAACCGCATATCTGCAGGTGCATTTGGTTTGCCTTTGATGGGGCAAGAATACGATCCTGATCATAATCCTATCAATGCTCCCTTATATGATGCTGCCATAGATATGAACAAACAAGATTTTCTTGGCAAAGCAGCCTTGGAACGAGCTTTGGCTCAGGGAGTTCATAAACGTCTTAATATTATTATTTCTGAGGGAATAGTGAGCGGCAGGGGAGTGTATCGCAATGGAAAGAGAATAGGCACTGTAAGCTCTAGCATCAATTCTCCCAATCTATCCCTAGAGCAACGATTAGCCATTGGTTCTAAGCGTAAAAATGTGAACGATCAGGCCGGTACTGCCGCAATAGGCTTGGCATGGCTTTACACAAATCAGTTTGAGGAGGATGCACAGGGAATCGATATAATCGAAGCCGATGGCAAACCGATTCGAATAGCTGTTGAATTTTACCGAGAAGATGAATCTCGCAATCCTTTAGGGAATCCGGTTGTAGGATACCTTACTCAAGAAGGGGTAAGCCCCGCCACAGCACCAAAACCGCTAAAAAATATTGAAAGTTTATAATAATGTGTAGATCATGCACAGCATATAAAAGAAAGATTGAGAAGAGAACAGACCTCATCAAAAAGTCTTTGTTTCAATACATTAGGCAGATAATGTGTCTACAAGTGTAAAATATGGGGAGATAACATGATAAGTGTGGAAAACTTGGTAAAAGAATTTCCCAAAAAAGACGGTACAACTTTCTATGCTGTAGATAACATCAGCTTTGAGGCAAAAGAAGGTGAAATTGTGTGTCTATTGGGAGTAAATGGTGCCGGCAAAACTACTACTATGCGCATTCTTTCCACAGTATTTAGACCAAGCTCGGGAACAGCGAAAATAAAGGGATGGGATATTCTTACCCATCCACATAAAGTGCGTGAAAACCTTGGCTTTTTGTCTGGTGATACGGGCTTGTATAATCGTCTGCGAGTGTTTGAATTCATTCAGTACTTCGGCAGGTTGTACTCTATGCCGGAATCTGTTATTGATCAAAGAATGAAAGAGATGGCAGAGCTGTTGGATATGAACGATTTTATGGACAAAAAAATCGAGTTTCTTTCTACCGGAATGAAACAAAAGGTGTCTATTGTTCGTTCAATTATTCACGATCCGCCGGTAATGATCTTCGATGAACCTACTGCAGGATTGGATATCTTAACAGCCCGTAACATCATATCATTCATTAGAAGTTGCAAAGATAGGGGAAAATGTGTGTTATTTAGTACTCATATTATGCGCGAGGCAGAGCGGTTAGCCGACAGAGTCGTTATGATTCACAAGGGCAAACTGTTGGCAGAAGGAAGCTTGGATGAGCTAAGAGCAATTACCAATCAAACAGATCTGGATGATATCTTTGTGCATTATGTGAATCAAGTTAACGGCGAAAATGAGGTGCAAGCACATGAGTTCTAAGATTTTGATCGTATATCGCAAAGAATTATTGGAAGTATTGAGAGATAAACGTACACTCTTTACTACTTTGCTGCTGCCGGTTATTCTCTATCCTGTTTTGATGATTGGGTTTAATGCAATAATGACCAGGCAAACTGGAGTATTAGAAGAACGCGGGGGCACTGTGGCAATTCAAGATAGTGTTCAAAACGAAATTTCGATGCGCATTGCTTCCGAACTTTCCCAGATTGAAAATGTTACCGTTATTCCCGCAGCCAACAATGTTCAATCTCTATATTTGAGTAAAGATATCCAAAGCATTGTAACAATTAAGGATTCTGTAGATATATCCGGTTTACGCAAGTATCATACATATATTCAATATGATGCCGCCAATGAAAGCAGCAACCATATATATGGCAAGGTTTCCGATCAAATTAAAGCTACAGAGCATGCCCTTATCGAAGAACAACTATCAAACAGGGGTGTTAGCCCCGAACTGATGAATCTGGTGGATGTACGTAAACGAGATACAGCAGATTCTCAAAAAAAAATGGGTATGCTCTTAGGCATGTTTCTTCCTTATATCATGATAATTATGTTGTTAGCCGGGGCATCAATTGTCGCCGCCGACCTGGTAGCGGGCGAAAAGGAGCGGAAAACTCTGGAAACCTTATTAGTTTCGGGAGTTGGTAGAAGAGAAGTAGTAATAGGTAAATATCTTACCATAATCACATTGAGCATGCTTAATCTGATTATCAATCTCTTCAGCATTAGTTTCTCTATGCGCTATATGCTTTCTCGATCTGGCTTAGATATGGCTGGTGCCCAGATGCCCATAAAGGCAATACTTATTCTCTTGGCAGCGATGCTTCCCCTTGCTACTCTGTATGCTGCGGTTTTGCTTTCCATCTCTACGTTTAGTCGAAATATGAAGGAAGCCAGAACTTATGAACAACCGTTAATGATGGTTTCTATGATTTTAGCGATGATTAGCTTTCTGCCTGCCATTGAAATGAGCAATTTGATGGCTATTATTCCTGTAATCAACATCTCTTTGTTGTTTAAGGCGGTGATGATAAACGACTATCAGGTATCCCACTTGCTCATAACGATTATTAGTACCTTAGTACTGGATGTTTTGGCGATTTGGGGGACCATCAAGCTCTTTAACACCGAAGGAATTCTCTTTAGATCGGATGACGATAGTGGAAGCTTGAAAGGCATCAAAAAGAACAAAGCAAACTTCTTTAATCCTTACAATGGTTTAGTTTACTACACCATTGCCCTTTTACTATTGTACTATTTGGGTTCGTATTTGCAGCAGCAGGATTTGGCACGAGGATTGGTACTGACCCAATTGCTAATTATTGCCATGCCCGTTTTACTAATTATTCGCTCATTAAAGCTTGACGGCAATAAGATCTTACGCTTAAAAGCTCCCCAACTGAAAGAATTACTCATTATTCCTTTTATTGCAATTCCTGCTGCAATCATAGTGTCCCTGCTTTCCCAAGTAATCAATACTATATATCCTTTTCCGGAAAACTATCTAAAAATGTTGGGCGGTCTGTTTAAGATGGATTTACCGTTATGGGGCAGTTTTTTGGTTATCGCAGTGGCGCCTGGAATATGCGAAGAATTGATGTTTAGAGGTTTTCTTATCCGCTTTTTCGAGAAATACGGAATTAGAGCAAGCATTATATTAAGTGGCTTATTCTTTGCTGCATTTCATCTGGATCCTTTTCGTTTCATCCCAGTGCTGATTCTAGGTATTATTTTAGCATATCTCACTCTGCGGAGTGGATCGATTTTTAACGCTATGTTTTCTCATGCTATCAATAACGGTTTTGCCTTGATTATAATGACCTTAGCTACCAAGCCTTTCATGAAGTTCTTTGTATCTGGAGAGGACAGCCTACATTACTGGTTGGCAATTCCCGCCGTGATTATTTTGGCATGGGCTCTATATATGTTTCATAAAGTTACAGGGGGAAAACAATGTGTGGAATAGTTGGATATATTGGCAATAGACAAGCTCTTCCGATTGTCATTGAAGCACTTAAACGCTTAGAATACAGAGGATACGATTCATCTGGAACGGCGCTGATACATGATAGTGAATTAGAGGTGTACAAAAAACAGGGAAAAATCATAGAATTGGAGCGCGCTTTACCCGAACCCTCTAAATGTGAAGGGCATATTGCCATTGCTCATACGCGTTGGGCAACGCATGGTGAACCCAATGAATTGAACGCCCATCCTCATACAAGTTGCAACCAAGAGGTGGCAATTGTGCACAATGGCATTATAGAAAACTACAAACTACTACGTCAGCAATTGATTGATCTGGGGCATACGTTTAAAAGTGAAACAGATTCGGAAGTAATTGTTCACCTCATTGAGCAATACCTCAGCACCAAGATAAGCTTAGAGGATGCCGTACGGGAAGCCATGAAGCTGGTTGAAGGTACATACGGTTTAGTAGTAATTAGCCGTCGAGAGCCAGATAAACTTATCGCCGTACGCAAAGGGAGTCCTCTAATTATTGGCATCAACGATAACGAACATTTTGTTACTAGTGATGTGAGTGCCATCATAATTCATACCAAACGCGTGATCTATTTGCAAGATTCCGAGCTTTGTGTAGTGCGTAAAGATAGTTTTGAGATCTCTACCTTGGATAAAGCCAGCGTAAAACCCCAAATTAGCGTTGTAGATTGGGATATATCTGCCATAGAGAAAGGCAATTATAAACATTTTATGCTCAAGGAAATCTTTGAACAACCAATAACGATAGATAATGGATTTCGCGGACGCATAAATGAAAACATGGGTACAGCGCGATTAGGTGGCTTGCACTTACCCCCATTTGAACTAAGGAAAGTTAAGCAGATTCATCTCATTGCTTGTGGAACATCGTTTCATGCAGCCTTAATTGGAAAGTACATTATTGAAGATATGGCACGTATTCCCGTACATGCGGAATATGCCAGTGAATACCGCTATCGCAATCCGATTATTCCGGAAGACACTTTGGTGTTTGTGATTAGCCAATCTGGCGAAACGGCGGACACCCTTGCGGCAATGCGCGAAGCAAAAGCTAAGGGCGCCAGAGTGTTAGGGATTACAAATGTAGTTGGTTCAACTGTGGCACGAGAAAGTGATGGAGGAGCATATATTCATGCCGGAAGTGAAATTGGCGTGGCTTCCACAAAAGCATTTACTTCTCAAGTAACGATATTAACCCTGTTAAGTGTTTTTTTGGGTAGAATGAATTACCTCTCGGCAGTTCAAGGGCAAGAATACATAAAAGCATTAGAACAAATTCCTCAACAAGTAGAAGAGATTCTAAAGCTAAACGATCAAATTCGGGAGATTGCCGCAAGCATTAAAGATTGCACCAATGCCTTATATTTGGGTAGAGGAGTAAATTATCCCGTAGCGCTAGAGGGTGCACTCAAGATCAAAGAAATCAGCTATATTCATGCTGAGGGATATCCTGCAGCTGAGATGAAGCACGGTCCCATTGCGCTTATAGATAAAAACATGCCCGTAGTAGCTATAGCAACTAGTGATCCCTTGTATGATAAAGTATACTCCAATCTTCAAGAAGTACGAGCACGCAAGGCTAGGTTGATTACAGTTGCCACTGCTGGCGATAAAGAATTGTGTAAGATTAGTGAAAACGTTATATACATTCCCGATACTCTCACTAATCTTCAGCCTCTTCTTACTGTAATTCCCTTGCAGCTTTTAGCTTATCATGTGGCAGATCTTCGTGGCTACGATGTAGATCAACCACGTAACTTGGCAAAAAGCGTTACAGTAGAATAGAAAATCCCAATATCGTTGTACCTGGCTAAAATGCCAAAAACAGAGAGTACATAAACTGTATAAAGATTTGGTACTAACGTATCTATTCTTGGCTGCAACCATTATTGTATGGGGCTCTACCTTTACAGCTACGGGCTTATACGGCATTTTGTACTTCTTGCTTCATCTCACACTTAAGCATACTTCAAGGGGACATGCTCCCTTCCTACGGCATGATCCAAACTTGAACCCTACTTAATTCTCCTGTTAAGCGAAAGATGGGAAGAGGGGGGAGTTGTAATGCGCTTGGGGCAATTTAGCTGTCGTTGAGTTAATACGTGAGATCGTCGCATATCCTCATATATAGCAGATTTCTATGCTTGAGATATCGGTTTGGTGGGCTTTTTCTGATCGCAGTTCTGCCATCCACTACCCTTGTAGGCTAAAAAAGTAGACTCTTTTCAAATTGTGCTTGACAAAAAAAGCGCTGTTAAATCAAATGCAAAGCACTGTGTGGCGAGATAGCTCAGACGGTAGAGCAGAGGCCTGAAAAGCCTTGTGTCCCCAGTTCAATTCTGGGTCTCGCCACCATTTTTGTATACAGCATTTTCAAATCTTAAGGTTATAATACTTTTCCCTCTTGCATTAGTAGTTCAACACCAGTGAGAAGCTTAATGAATCTACAATACTAATGAGGCTTGCAAAAGTGTTGGTTTCTGTAGAAGTATCATGTTGACTATCAATACGTTATCAATCTATAGACGCACAAAAACGGGTATCAGTGTAGAGTTTGGTTGGATAATTTCAACAAAGCATCAAAGTCAGACAAAAGATTTTGCTTTACATAAAAGCTGAAATAATTATTATGCCTTTGTTAGTGATATTAAAGCTAACAAGAACTCAAAAACTCAAAGTGAGGTTGTATTATGCCCAAGATTCTTGTAATAGAAGATGATGATAGCTTTCGCAATGTATTAGTACAGATGCTATCTAAGGCGGGATACGATGTTCGTCAGGCAGGAGAAGGCAATCAAGCTTTGGAGGTGTGTGCGCAGTTTAATCCAGATTTGGTAATTACAGATATCATAATGCCAGATAAAGAGGGATTGGAAACTATTCAAGAACTATTAGAATTGTGTCCCAGCATCAAGATTATCGCCATGAGTGGTGGAGGGAAGTTTGGGCCCAATAGCTATTTGCCATTAGCAGAAAAGCTGGGAGCGAAAGCAACCTTACAAAAACCTTTTATGCGAGATGAGCTGTTAAGCACCATATCATCAGTGTTGGAATCGGATTAAGCGAGGTCTTTAAGAGCGTTTTCCAGTTTAGACTTTCGGGTTTCGTATGGGAATGAGTTTGCTATCCAATTCGAGATTGATTGCCTATCAGTTTCGGTCTGCATGGTTTTGCGCAAGGCCTTAAGCAGAGCTTCTGCTTTTCTTTCAGTGATGATTTCTCCCATGTTTCCTATGATGGTTGGAATTCCGGCAACATAAGAACCTACAGCCTTACAGCCATATAACATAGCTTCCATTAGTGAATTTGGCATACCTTCAGATATAGAAATCTGTACAACTATATCTGATTCGCTCATAATGCTAAGCAATTTGGGATGTGGTATTGAGGCATGAATGGTGAGATTTTGGTAATGGGAAAAATGAAAATCGGGCTCAAGTATCTTTTGCCAAGTGGTTTTTATGCCCACAAATACAAAATGCCAATCTCGAAAACCTATTACTGCTTCCATCAGTAAATCGAAGCCTTTATTATAGAAATCCTGTAAACGAGGTGTAGTACCCACACACAAAATCTGTTTTTTTCGGATCTTAGATACGATATGAGGGGCTGGAATTGTAATGCAATTATGGATTACAATAGACTTTGTATGCAGATTTTTTACCAATCTATATACGCCCTCAGAATGTCCATGAGGATTGTAGTACTTGTTATTTGAAGATAGCAGTGCGTTATGATTTGCTATGATAAGGTCGCAGTGCTTTAATGCGTATACAGCGCAGAGTTTTCTTAAGCGATTGTGGAAAACACCATAAGAAAGCTTGGGATAGTGGACAGCATCGTAACCCCCAATAAAAAGAACAGACTTTCTGTTAAATAGCCGTGATCCCAACACAATAAACAGAGCATGATAATCTGCGAACCAACTAATGCAGATTTTGTGTTGGGGAAACAAGGCAATTTTGGGAATAATGCCAAGCAATGAAAAGAAGTAGCAGAATCTACCGTTGTTTTGATGCAAGCACATTGTTTGCAGGTGACTGATCTCGCTTAAAATCTTGATGTCCACATCTATGAAAGTGCTTTTAGCAGGATAAAATAAGATAGTCTTCACTAGAACTTCCGCTTGATAACATCGGAGGCAAATTCTTTTACTAACTGTATGTCGTAGGGCTGGATGACTTTAAGTATACGAGCTGCAACAAGGTATAAAAACATATATATACATCCTCCCAAGATCATGCGTAGCACAGACAGGTGTATTAAATGAGCTAAAGGAATAACCACAACAACAGGGATCAATGCGGCCAAAAGATTTCGTAGCAAGCTGGATGGAGGGAACAGGCTTAAGAGTTTTATTTTTAGACAAAACCTCATTTGCCATAAGTACACAAGCAGGATTAGCCAAGATACCAGCACCGTTGCGATGGCTGCTCCCTTCATGCCGTACATACGGATAAATATATAGTTTAGTACAGTATTCAACACAATCATTATTACAGAATCTATCATAACCAGTCGGGTTTTACCCATAGCTTGAAACACTATACCATAGGTTGCTACTCGTAGAGGCAGAATAAGAAGATATATTCTAAAGTACAAGGCCGATGATGCGTAAATACTACCATATAAGAATACCATAAATTCGGCAGCAAAAATAAAAAAGACAGTTGCCAGGGGGAAGATGATTATGGCATTTTTGCGCACAGAAGCCTTAAAAGTTGAAGACAAAGCAGAAACATCTCCGGAGCTGAGGTGGGGGAGGAGAACTGAATTTACGGAATTTATCAAAATTCCAATTAGTGGTAGTTCCATAGCCCCTAAGGAAAATACTGCAAAATCTTCTGGTTTAAAAAATCCGGAAATCATAAGCTTATCTAATTGAACACCTAAAACTCCAATCAATAAAGATACTCCCAAGGGGATTGTGTATGCGAGTTGTTCTTTAAATCCAGAGAAAATGCTTGGTGACCAGTGTAGTTTTAGTGAACGTAAATCGAGATAAGCCCAAAGCCATTGTATTGTTGCAGAAACTAGTAATGCCCAAACAATGTAATAGATATCTCTAAACAAAAGAGCAGTGCCTAAAACCAAAATAAAATCGCAAGCAATGGCAAAGATGGAATACACTGCAGATTTTTTAGTTTGCCTCAAACCGAGTAATACTGAATTGTACATCTGAGTGACAAACATGAATATTGGATAGATGCTATAAAGCGGGAGTAAAATATATAAAGAAGGATTGTTGAATATATTGGCTATATATTTGCTGGATAGAAAGATAAGTAATGCGCAGATTAATGATAATAGTGAAACTATGCTAAAGGTTCTGCTAATGATCCTTTTGATTTCGGCTTCATTTGCTGCTTTGGGTAAAAAATACAACATGCTTTGGGGAAAGCCTAAAAGCAGAATGCCGGAAAGAGTACTGAAGATCAGGAATAATTGTCGATAAGAGCCTAAATCTGCAGGACTAAGAATTCGGGCAAGTGCAATACCAAGAAGGGTTTTTATAAAAAACCTGATAAAATCTGCCAGCGAGAGTAGCCCTGCTTTACGCGAAAGATCACTCATGAACAATGCTATCCAAACTAATCGGAATCATATATTTATAATTGGCATCTTCATGAAACACCGTAAAAATGTAGTTACCGGGGGCAATATATGTGCCATTGATAAGTTTGCCATTCCAGAATTCTTGATTAAGACCTTTAAAATAAAACCGCTGCTTGTTGTAAATAAGGGTGTTGTTGGTATCGCTTATTGACCAAAACCATTTTCCTTCTTTTGGCAGCATTATTTCTATTACATAAGTGCCTGCGACCAAATTTACTTTAACATCGGCAGCGTTTTCTTCGGTATACATGGGCTCTATGGGCAATTTATTCTCTATGGGGGGATAGCTAAGAAGTGCCAAAGAATCTAAAGCTCCATTTTGAGTAATACTATGGTGGCTAAACAGGGCAATTCCTCCAAATTTCCCCTCTCTAATACGATTTATGCGCTTTATGATATGCTCAAGGTTATATTCAGGATTATCCTTAGGCATCAGAGATTTGCCATTAGCATTCCATGCTCTTAGGCCAATTACTAAGTTTTGTTCCAATCCGTAGTAGAGCATTTCATCTAATTGATTGCTAAAAACATTGTAATCCAAATGATACGCCATAGGATATACTCTATCTACAATGCCTTTTTTTAACCAATCGTACCAATCTTGAGCGTATGAAATTCTGGCCTCCGAAATATTGGAGAAGACTGCTGCGCTAAGCATAAGATTGGGATTTATGCTTTTTACGCGGATACTACATTTGCTAACAAACTCCGTTACTTGACGTATTCTCCATTCATTCCAGCTTATCATTTCGCCATTTTCTTTTGTATCTTCAAAACGTGAAACTGAAATAGGATGAAATCCCCACTGTGAGCTTGGGTAGCGGATGTAATCCAGATGCAACCCGTCCAATTTTGGGTATCCGTTTACGATATTGCTAATAACATCCAGCAAATAGTCTTGAACCTCAGGGAGGCCGGGATCTATGAAATATCCAAATGCTTCACTTGAGCGCATCTGATTTCCTTGTTCGTTATAAGTAATCCAGTGTGGGTAATTAGTGAAAATATAGTTATGTTCTACAAGTTCTCTGGCAGTGGGAGTTGCGTTGAATACAATAACCCAAGCCTGCACTTTCAAATTGTGAGCATGAGCCTGTTGTAAGGTGTATGCGAGAGGATCAAAACCATCGTTTTGCAATATATAACTACGTGGCTCGGGGTTGTAATACTTATTTCCAAGTCTGTTTGGAGTATACAAAGCATCTGCCCGATATCGTACTTCTACCAATAATTCATTCTGATTGCTTGAAAGGGCATCACTAATAACTCTATCCACTGCTTGTGGGCTGGTAATGTTCCATGGTAATACCCAAAGCGAACGTACTTCAGCACAGAGATACAGAACAGAGATAAGTAAGAATAGCAGTAAGCAAAACTTTTTCATTGTTCTTCGAGAACCTCAACGGCAGTTTTTCCATCGGCAAACCTTATACTAAGGATATCTCCTGGATGTAGCTCATTAACGCTTTTAATAATCTTGTTGTCCTTTATTGCAACAGACCATCCTTTTTGCATCAATAGTTGAGGTGAGAGTTGATTAAGAACTTCAGCTTTAGTTTTTAGTTTAAGAGAGATATCTTGTATACCCCTATTACAAAGCATGTTCAAGCGCTGCTCAAGGGAATTAAGCTCGTTTATGCCTCGCTCCAATTTTGTCATTATTGAATACTGTGCAGATATAATAAGTTTATTTTCAGCATGTTTAAGCGTATTTTGGGGTTCACGGATAAAGTGTTTGATATTAGCTAAAGCCATTTCTGCCAGGTCAAAACGTTGCTGATAGTCTTGCCAAAGGCGTTGGGGGTGAAATTTAGAAAGTTTAAGAGCATATTCGCTCATCTGTTGTTTATAGTTTGCAACAGCATTCTTTGCCGTGAGATTAAGGCGTTGTTTTTGTGAGTTTAGATAGTTTAGTAAATCATCTTTATTAGGTACTGCAATTTCTGCTGCAGCCGAAGGTGTGGGAGCACGTAAGTCAGACACGAAATCACTGATGCTAAAATCAATTTCATGACCTACGGCAGAGATAATGGGGATGTTCGATTTGAATATGGCTCGTGCGAGATTCTCATCGTTAAAACAGAAAAGATCTTCCTGAGAACCGCCCCCTCTAGTGATAATAATCAGGTCTACCGGAAAACTTTGGTTGAAGAATTCTATTCCATTTATCAAGGTACGAGGAGCGTCGTTACCTTGTACTAGTGCCGGATACACAAAAGCTTTAACAGGATATCGACGCGAAAGGATATTTGATAAATCTTGCAAGGCAGCACCTGTAGGAGAGGTTACTATGCCAATAGTTTCGGGGTATGGGGGCAGCTTTTTTTTGTGAGATTCTTCAAATAACCCTTCTTCCATAAGCTTTTTCTTAAGGGCTTCAAAACGAGCCTGCATGGCACCGATTCCCGCAGGTTGCATCGAAGTAACATTCAGATTGTAGGAGCCACCTTTTTCATATAAAGTAATCTTACCAAAACAAATTACGCTTTGTCCATCCATCGGATTAAAGTTTAGGTTATTGTTTGCCCCTTTAAAAAAAGTACATCTCAGTGTGGCATATTCGTCTTTTAGATTAAAATACATGTGCCCAGAACTGTGGTGCACATAGTTCGAGATTTCCCCTTTTACATACAGGGGTTCGATACTGCTTTCTATAACCTGCCTGAGGTGGCGAGATATTTCGAATACGCTGAAAACTTGAATGTTATCCATATAAGAACAGCAAAAGCCTATGGGCAATTTTTGTCAATGGCTTCGAAAGACAGTTGATTAATGGAGGCATAAAGCGGCACTCATACAATAAGAAAGAAAGTTGCACATACAGAAGTAAAATAACACAGGGGCTTTTATATGGATGTGCAACGTTCTCTAGATGCTATTTTTTAGTGGCATGATACTACCAATCAAGCGAGAACAATGGCAGAGATATTGTTATATTGCCAAATTGGATACAATAAACACGCTTCTCAGTTTAAAATGAGAGTATCTAAATCGTATTTTGGGACGTGATGACGATTTCTTTCATCGCGCCAATACTCGATATTACCCGAAGAATTAATGTCGTCAATTACTACTTCTTCGGCAGGAACACCTAAGGCAATAACCAACATAATGTCCAGATTAGACGGAATGCTTATCAGTTGGCGCAATTTCTCTTTGTCAATTGCTGCAATCATACAACCGCCCAAACCCAGTTCTGTAGCACCTAAAAGTATGCTTTGACAGGCAATACCTGTATCGACATAACAATACTTTGAACAAGAAGTGGGAGCAAAAACAATGATATAAGCTACAGGGCGTTCGCCTTCTGCAGGTCCATTCCAATTCTTTAGATAATTTGCCCATTTTAAGCATTTGAACAAACCGGCATGAGGAGTGTCTACAAGCCAGTAACGAAGATTTTGTAAGTTTGCTGCACTAGGAGAGTAGCGTGCTAAAGCGACCAAATCCCTAAGAGTTTGTTTGCTTATCAGCTGTTTTTCATCAAATCGCCTGTAACTACGGTTGCGCAATACTAGTTGGCGTATCATGATAACACCTCCTCATTAGTTTTATATACATGATAATCTGCTTTGAAGCAAGGCAAAGCAAAAACCGTTTATCCACCTCATCGAAAACTGACAAAACAACAAATTATCCAATTAAAGACCGTAGAATAATCGGTGCATGGGGCGGAGTCTTATCCTACAATGGTGGTAGGTGGGCATGGCTACGACCAGAAAAAGCCCACCAAACCGAGATCTCATGCATAAAAAATCTACTATAAATGGATATGC
>JAJBBD010000188.1 GCA_020532355.1 Candidatus Cloacimonadota bacterium
GGTATATATCATAATACCGGCATGGTAATCTGCTGAGCAATATATCCGCTCACTCAAAGAAGAAGCAGGATAGCCACACACAAATTCAAGTTGTTTGATGAGCAAGTGTGCTATAGTATGGAGTAGAACATACTTATACAGAGCATAATCTGTTATCACACCACCCCCTAAAGGATTAAAATTATTGAGGGTTTTGCTGTGATTTATTATACGTTGCCAGAAATCATCCTGCTTTTTGATAATTGAATACCACTTACGAATCGCTTTATCATCAAAGTCCAATAGAAAGCCTTCCCCCGCCAACTCTATGCTTGGGAGATAAGAGGTGTACTCTCCTGCTTTTGTAACATGCATGGATTTACCTTTTTCAAATATTGCGCCTGGGCTGATGGGGCTGATTCTGCTATAGGAACACAATACCATAGCCATACTCAAAGTTCTAATCGATATAAGTGATATAGTGCTGTTTATAGAAGGCATTTCTTTTAGATAGATTGGGTCTTCATCAGAAAAATCATCTGCAGTAGCTTTATTGACCATGTATTCAAGTTCGTAACATCGATAATCTGTTTCTGATTTAGGAGGATTGTTACGATCCAGTCTGGAGATGGGAATCATTAAGCTTCTTAATATTCCCGGAAAGTAAACGCTGTTGCTTGATTTCAAGACTGTCCTCATGGATTCGCCATTTGAAGATGGATTAAAAATACCGGAAAGGCTTGCAGAAGCCTTGCATTTCCCACAAGATATTCTGATTGACTCAAGGTTATCTGATCTTATTGAACTTCGGTATGAAAGTTCATGTCTTTCATGATTTTGAGCATCAGGCACTTTATCATTAAGCCAGTCTTCCCAAGGGAAATCCCGGATTTGTCCAGACTCAGAAACCTGAATAAACCTAACTTGCTCAAGCATTATCTTCCTTTTTTTACTTGATTTCATCTGACAATAAGGGCAGTATAGATTAAAACTACCCTGCAAATTGCTTATTCTATGTACATGCCGCCAATCGGAATGTTGCATAAATCGGTTGCATACTGGGCAAAACATCCATTGGGGAAAAAGTTCTGCCGAAATCAAGCTGGTATCTGATGCAACCTTGTATCCAGAGTGTGTAGTGCTATTTGCTGGTATTTTTAATAGGTATTCAAGGTTGGGAAAATTGTCCTTCAATCTGTAAATTAGCCTTGGGTCCTGTACCGACAAGGAATTCACCTTTTCTCTGTCTTTGCCATCGACCTCGTTAATAAAAAATGGCCACTTCTCAAGAGGCAGAATTCGCATGGATCCCTCTGGAGTTTCTATCAAAGAGCCTATTCCCCCATACGAGCTTATTATGGAATGACAGGCTATCTCATAGTACTTATTCATAATCCGTGTTCCTTTTTTTTAACCTGGGTGTTACAAGTTTTATTACCGTATTGGGGCTGATTTCACGCATAGAATTCATGGTCAACCAATCGTTATCATCATAATCTAAGGCGATAGCATCACTTGCATTAAGCAAGAGCTTTCTGAAGCTAAGATCTGGATTATTAGACAGTTTTTCTTGCAAGGTAATAAGGTGTTTATTCAATCTGGCCCGGAAAAAGGGCATCATGGAGGTGTCATCTTGCATCCTTGAAGCCATAAAATCAATATATTCCTCAAAGTCCTGGGATCCCAAGTCTTGGGGAGAGGATATACCCTTTACCATGCGGGCGTATGCGGACATTAGAGTCGGCATCATTTTACGGATTGCTACACGTGTGTAAGGGGTAACCGATATTGGCTCTACAAAACGATAATAGTTCTGGTGAAAGGAAGCAAAATTCTCGAAGTGTGATTTATCTCTGGCTTTAAATGGATTGAAAAGAGTAAGCACCAGACCGGGATAGTTACGAGCAATACGGCTTGTAACCTGGATGTATTCCGATGCGCTTTTGGGTTGTCCGTTCATTAATATCAGATTCAAACGCGGAATGTCCAAACCTACCGAAATCATGTTTGTGGCAAAGACAACATCAATGGCATTATCCTGAACCTTATTGGGATCGTTGTCTACAATGCTTGGTGATTCCAGAGATTTTAGCACTTGTTTTACTTCGTAACCAGAAATCCGGCTTGTCAATTCTTTGGGATGACGCAACAAATATCTTTTACTGAGAGGATTCCGCTTGAGAACCATCTGTTTATAGGCTTGTTGCACTTCATCTCTGGTTTTGCTGTACATGCGTCCAAGCTCCCTAAGTGAATTGTAGTAAGAAATCACCGTCCAATAGCAGTCCAAATCTTCATCAATTCGGTTCGCTAATTCCTGACGTCCAAACAACAGTAAAGCCAACAGTCTTACCTGGGTGGTGGTTACCGTCTTGCCTGAAGGGCAGATGCCAATGTATTCGCGGGTATTCTCATGTTTTAGTGTTTTTGAAAAGAAATTATCTCCAAAATTAAGCCCTGCAGGGGGAAAAGTAAATACATCCCGGTTACCGAATAACCCTTTCACTTGCGCTGCAGCATTCTTGATAGTGGCTGTAGAGGCTATTATTCTGGGCATTTTGTTTCCTTTTCTACACAGCATCTCTACCACACTCTCAAATAAAGCTGTAATACTGCCTAAGGGGCCAGAAATAAGGTGCAGTTCATCCTGAATGATCAGGTCTGGAGGAAGCACCCCTTCAGTAGAGCCAAAAAAAACCGAAGCTTCTTCTACCCAAGCAAGCCGGGCAAATTTATCGACGGTAGCGAAAAGCAATGATGGGGGATTATTGTATAGACTTTCGTCCACTAAATCTATCGGCAAGCCACGATGGAAAAAACATTCAGTATCTAAACAAAACACTTCGAATTTGTTTTTTAGGACATTGAATCCCATTTTGAATCCCATTTTCCCTTTATCTACTAGGCTGCTGCCACACCAAGGACAATGAGTAATAGGGAACTTATTTTGCCGTTGAGCA
>JAJBBD010000189.1 GCA_020532355.1 Candidatus Cloacimonadota bacterium
CCGCTACATGGATGATCTTGTCAGTTTCCTTTATCTTGTCTCGCTTGTATATAAATCCATGGTCTGAAGTAACGATAAAGTGCAGGGTGTTGGCATTGGTTGAGATACGCTTGATCATGGTAAAGACTTCATCAACGGCTTCGTAGCATGCAGTGAACACCTCATTCTCCGTATTCAGTTTATCCCCACGGGCATCAATCTGGTTGTGATAGACATAGACTATGTCCATCCCCGTAAAGACTTCCCGCAGTTCCATCTTCTTCATCAGTTTCAGATCATCAAATTGGATACATCTGCTATTAGGTGTATAGGAATTGAGTATTACCTCTCTCTGCTTGAGAGAATCACATGGCATCCCATCAACCAGGACTTTGTTCTCCCGAGTCAACTCCAGGCTCTTGTGTGGCAACAGAGCACCCATGCCAAGTCGCGTATTGGAAGGGAGAACGCTCATCATTGATTCCAGCTTTGGTGTGCATTTCTCGTCATCTTCAAGTTTGGCAAATAATGACTGCCCAACTTCATAACGCATCGCATCAGAGATAATCACCACCACGCGGTCTTTGCTGGATTGAATGTATTTGTTGTAGAAATTCCGTTGCAAAGGCATGGAGGTGGAATGATCCGCTTTCTTAAGACCAATGTTCCAGTTATAGACACTTTTAGCCAGGAACTCATTGGTGTAGATATTCTCCACCAGATCCCGAATTTTTTCAAAATGGCTGTTCTCGTTCAGCTGATCGTAGTTATAGTAAAACTTCCGATACTGCTGATCGATCTGATAGTCGTTAGTAGTGTATTGCTTGATGATATCCTTTAGGTCATCTCGGCTTTGATAACTTGCTGCCGCTATGACAAAAGAAGCGCTTTCAAGCATGTGGTATTCGGACCGATACCGATCTCCAAAATGACTTTTGCGGCGATCCTTACAGATCTCAGAGATAGACTTGCCTGAAAGCTTAGCTCCAAGATCTTCACTTAGAAGTCGCTCGGTGATCCATTTAATGAAAACATGGTCAATGACCTCAAAAGTGTCGCATTGAATCAATGATTCTGGATTGTAGGACTCCAATATTGTCTTAGCCTGAAGATTTCTAGCCACATAATCAGACAATTCATCATATTGCTCTCGGTATAAGACGTTGTTCATCAAGCTATCAAGAAATGCGATAATGTTGCCGGATTTGTATGATACAAAGCTTTTCCATGCAGGGGGAAACTCACCCTGGAGATATCTTTGCGTATAGGTTACGAACATGGTCAGCACAAGCTTTTCCAGTGTAGGCTTTACATCGGTATAGCCAAACTGTTCTTCAGAAAGACGCCAGAAAGCTTCCAGGAGGCCATACTTTTCAAACTCTTCCAGGAATTTATTCTCATCAAGTTCTCCATCGGTCAGAACTACCCGGACAACCTCATCGTAAAATGCAATTCTCGTCTTGCAAAGAACGCTCATGAGAGCCACTTCGATGCTTTCCTTGGTAAAGTTCTCAAGTTCGAGATCATAGAACTTTTGAGTCCGATCCTTTGCACCGAAGAACTTGATATATTTTTGGATTACCGGTTTATACTTCTGGTCAATCCCAAGATCCACAGTTAGAAGTGACGCTCTGTCTGCAAAGAATTGTCTCGAGTAGAGGAGGATGTCTTCCAAATGGTTGTCCCTTACCTGAGGACGCGGAAAGGGGGCATAGATCAAGTAATTGTTTGTTCTATCAATCCGTTCTAAAAAGTGTTTGGTATAAAACTGATTGTCTTTTTCGAGATGATAGATCTTGGCGTTCGATAACTCCAATGAATCCACATCTTCAACAAATTCAGCCTTGTCATCGTACCAGAAGACAAGCTTGCGAGTGTCTCCAGCAAACTCATGATTGAGCTTATCTGTTATTTGTTTTAAATTCAGTTCCGCCATCCCAGACTCTCCTTTCGTCAAATTTTAGCAAGCACTTCAAGCTTCTTACCATCTCGATCGGTCTGAACTTTTTCGTAGTTGACTTTCACACCATCATCCAAATCAATAGAAGTACGAGCCAAAGCAAGATGAGCAATTTTCTCATCGTATTCTTTTGTCTCTTGAAGTTGCTTAATGAGCTTTTCTTTGCGTTTCGTTGCAGTTGCTAATTCACGGGCATCTTTACTGTTATCAATAGTGTCCTGCATTCTGGCAATCTCATTTTCATAAATTCGCTGCATCCTATGCAGATAATCTATACGGAGATTGCCAATGCTGTTTTCATCATAGCTATGCATATATACTAAAGCTTTGAACCCATTTTGTTTGCCACTATCAAAAAGCCAATAGATTGGTCTCTTCTGATAAACCTTGCAATGATCATTGAAGAAATCTTTTATGAAATAATTTCTAATCGCCTCTCGAGAGCTATAACCTTTTTTACCTAATACATTGGCTATGTAATCTAAATTCTCATCGAGATTACTTTCACCATAAACAGTTTTTACGAATGAAATAAACAAACCTACAATGTCATCTTTAAAATACTCTTCATCTGTAATTGGAATGATATTATCTTTGTCTGGGATAAAAGTACTGTATTTAGTTTTATCCCAGTCTCCACCTGCATAGCAGAGCCCCTTTGTATCTACCGAGTATCGACCAAACATACAACCGACAGCATATGAAATCAAAGTTTCTATGTCTCGTTTAAGATCAGCTTTTGCTATTGTGATATCTCTTTCTTCTACAGCTGAGTCTAATTCTTGTTCCAAACCATATATATTGATGAAACATTGATTAATTGACTCTTCATTGCTTTTTAGGAGATTAAATCTTTCTTCACATTCGCTTTCCCATTCCTCAAACAGAGATGAAATTAAACCTGATCTTTTCGCAAGGGGATGCACAAGGAAATCCCAAGATGTTTCAAAAGAATCCCAATCGGCTTTTGAAAGTGATATATTATCCTTTACTCTTTCAACGACATTGTCTGTCATTGACTGTTGTCCAAAAATCAGTGGTAATTGAGCAATATCTTTAGCTTGTACATTAATGGTCGGATTAACGACTTTAAGTATGTAGTCTACAGTATTAGAGCACAATGCCCCCAAAGCATAGTATTCTGTCTTGATATTGTCAAAAAAGCACGGCGATCCTGCAACATCCCACAAGAATCCTTTAGGTAGGATTCTTGCGCAAAACCTTCCAGTGGTTATAAAAGGCCAAGTAAGAGCTTCCTTAAGGTATAAATGTTGAAGCGTGGTTTTAGATCTATTGAAGTTAGATTTTTGGCTCCAATTAACAACATAATCATAATTTCCATACCAGCAACGTCTTGTCCCGCCTTTGCTATATGGAATCCACTTGGTGGTTGATATGTTAATTTCATTCATAGAGGACTTCCCAATGGCAATGGTTTCCCATGAGACTTCATACCATAATCTTAAGTACTTGTTGTTGTCCCCAATAGTCATACCTGTGATTACTTCCGAGTATTTTCCCATTGGCTTTTCTTTATAATTCAATGCAAATTCATCACTAACCCAATATGCTATTGGAGTTCCAGGTATTTTGGAAAAATTCTCTGAACTAATTTGTGCAAATCTATTTTTTTTAATTGGGAATTCTTTAGGCAATTCATCCTCACCAATATTTTTAATTGATACATGATTATACGTGCCTCTATATCCTTTAATGTTACAGTTTCTAAAATTAGAAACAGCAGTCCCAAAAGCTATTCCCATGACCATGTTTTCCATGTGCATTAAGGTGGAAATTGTCTTACTATTCACTAAACCTATTCTTAATTTTTCAAAACTAGATAGAAACATCCATGATTGCATGGTTACCATGCAGCTATATCCACAATGTTTTGTCATAACTAGACCTTTTTGAATAAAAACTGCAAACAAATCCGATTTGCTATCAGGGTAGTATTCCTTGACATGCTCAGATAACTTTCCGCCCATCCCATTACTTCCCATGTAAGGAGGATTAGTAATAACTACATCATATTTATTCGATATAATTTTACCAATTTCAACTATTAGTCGAATTTGATTTCTGGTAAATTCAACACCAATCGAATCCAAAGACATTTGGCCATTTGCATCAATACTATCAGTATATCTATGTAATAGCTCCCAATTGTAGTTTTCCACTTTAAGAATCGATCCATATTCCTTCGCGTCGGTAAAAGTATCCAACAAACCCTGAAGCTGAAGACTAGCTGTATTCTTCTCCATCTCACTCAAACCAGATCCAAAGTATTTTAACTGGTTTCTGTCTATGTCATTACTCTCTTGTATAGCATACAAATGGCAGATCGTTTCTCCATTTAGGATCCTTCTGTTATATTGTCGTGCTTTCATCATTACTGCAAAATAAGCTAGCTGATAGGCGCGATTATCAATATCTAAACCGTAAAGATTTTTTTCTATAATGTTTTTAGCAGCATCACGTTGACTATATCCGTGACTTTCATATATTTGCATCAGAACATCGAATGCGTATACCAAAATATGGCCACTGCCCATCGCTGGATCAATGACCTTAATGTCTTCGGGTTTTATGGCCTTATATTCTTCTCTAATTTTATCTAACTCGTTTTGAACATCGTCTTCCTGTTCGGCTTCATCCATGAAATATTTCCAAATTGCTTTCAACTCATCGTTGGGATGGCCTTCAAGCCATAAGCGTCCTAGACTATTCTCAACCATGTAGCGAACAATCCAATCAGGTGTGAACAGCTGTGTTGCTGCAGGAATTCGTTCTTTCGTTATTTTGACATTCTTCTTTAATAGAGCAAAAGTTTCATCCTTGGGTTCAGTATTGTAATACTGATAAAGCCATCCGATAATTTCAACCTGGCCTTCCTTGGATACATTAAAATCATCTTCCGAGATATCGTTGATCAAATGGTAAACTATCCCATCTTTGTCCGTAAAAGATACATTCAAAAGGATTTCAGTATAGTCACTTGTTTTTTCAAACAGCTCAGGCAG
>JAJBBD010000190.1 GCA_020532355.1 Candidatus Cloacimonadota bacterium
AATATCAACCGTTTGAGCAGCCCCGTTTGGCAGTGGCGACAAAGTCGGCAAAACAAAACGGCATCTTGCCGCTTTATCGGTGAATCCGCCGCCTTCAGAAGCGAGCTGTGCTCGCTGTGGCAAGCAGGAGCTTGCCACCCCTAATGTGGATGCGGCTTGTAGCAGCTTTAGTGGCAAACAGGGCTTACCACTGGCAGCACAGATCCGTTTGTGCTGCGTTGTTTGGGCTGCCAAGCTCCCGCTTGGCAGAGGCAGCGGAGCTGCCAGAGAGAAAAGACCTTCGGCATTTGTGATAAACAGAGCTTGCCACCCCATCTCTTGCACTGGTTTCCCTTGGCGGAATAGCTGTACACCCTTACTGTAAGGGCACTCGCAGTCAAGCGCCCAGGTGAAGAATTTTCTGTAGATCTATGGCGCCCACTTAGTTTGAAAGAGAGCTATTTGTTTTCACGCTTCATTCTAATTCTATGAGATGCTGTTTTCTAAACTAAGGTTTCAACGGCATTCAATTTCTAAGATTGCTGAATAATCTGGGCATGGGCTAAAGCCCCATCCTAAAAGAGTGGTGGGTGGCATAGCTACAATCAGAAAAAAGCTTCCCAAACCGCTATCTCGTGCATAAAAATCTTCTCTATACGGGTGCGCAACGGTCTCTTTTTGATTTTCATTGACAAAATAGCAGTGGAAATATCTTGTTACCGTTACCAAAGGTTTGCCTTTGCAGCAGATCAAATAATCTCTAATGGAGACGATAATGAAAATACTTATCACTGGTGGCGCAGGCTTTATCGGGTCTCATCTGGCAGAGCGATTACTTTCAGAAGGCAACGAAGTATATGCTATAGATAATCTCTCTACCGGAAGCCTTTCCAATATTGAAACATTCAAAGATAACCCAAAATTCCATTTTCAAATAGGGACTATCCTGAATCGGGAATTGATGGACACCCTTATTTCTAAATGCAATCAAGTGTATCACTTAGCTGCTGCAGTGGGAGTTAAATACATCATCGAAAATCCGCTCCTATCGCTCAAAACAAATATTGTGGGAACCGATAACGTATTGGAATTATGTAATAAGCACAAAGCCAAAGCTCTAATTACCTCTACCAGTGAGATATATGGGAAAAGTGAGAAAGTGCCGTTTTCGGAGCAGGACAATCGTCTTTTGGGCTCTACTCATATTAGCCGTTGGGGCTATAGTTGTTCCAAAGCAATAGACGAATTTATGGCTTTGGCATTTTACCGAGAAAAGAAGCTTCCGGTGGTAATAGTACGTTGCTTTAATACAGTTGGTCCTCGACAGACGGGTCAGTATGGCATGGTTTTGCCTAAATTTATCAAAGCGGCATTATTGGATCAGCCAATTGTGGTGTATGGAACCGGCAAGCAAACTCGCTGTTTTGCCGATGTATCGGATGTTGTGGGAGCTTTTGTGAAACTGATGAATAGTCCCGAATGTGAAGGCGAGATCTTTAACATTGGCACAACCGAATCCATCAGCATCGAAGACTTGGCACAAAAGGTAAAAGAGATGTGTTCAAGCAAATCCCGCATTGAATACATGAGCTATGAAGCTGCTTTTGAAGAGGGATTTGAAGATATGATGAACCGCATGCCGGATCTCAGTAAAGTAAAAGAATATATTGGTTATGAACCTAAATACAGTTTGGATGATATTATCAATCGCATGATTAAGTATTATGAAAACTAAATTATATCTCATCATTCTGTTAGCTTTGGTAATTGCATTTTTAAATGCTACGGAGACAGTAGAGCGTGAAATTGCTTTAATTAGCATAAACGTAAGCGGTTATGTGCGAAATCCGGGTACCTTAAAGCTATCTCATTTAGATAGACTTTCCGATGCCATTGGGCTTAGTATGTTAAGTCCGGATGAATTGTTTGATGTAGATGGACAAAGCATGTCTAAACTGAGTCCTGTACCGATGTTGCGGACAAACAATACGATGTTTCCCAACTACAAAGCGTATCAGAGTATTCGCAACATCAAATTGTATAGAGGCTCTGAAGAACGCACTTATGATCTTTTCTCTTTTTATCGGACCGGAGATTTAAGTCAAAATCCCTATTTACGGGATTCTGACCATGTTCATGTGCCGCTGGTTGAAGCTTTTATTAGTGTAAATGGTAGTGTGGGGTATCCCGGGGATATGGAATATCGCAAGGGAGACACGGTAAGGGAAGCATTGAAGATGTCTTTGGGTCCTGTGCCGGGTTCTCTGCTTTCTGCTGTACGCTTGAGTGTGTATCATCCTGATACTAGAGAGTATAGCTATCGTACTTTGGATTTGATAGCTCAACCCGAACTTTGGGATTTGGAATTGAATCCGGGCGATAGAATTATGGTGCCATACGATTCTCAATATCGGGATAGAATTACCGTAACAATATCTGGTGAATCGATGCAACATGGAGAATTTAATGTTAAAGAGGGTACCACGCTTTGGGAGATGTTGCAAATAGCAGGTGGGCTTAGCGATTATGCAGATCTGGAAAATGCAGTGGTGTTAAACAAATCGTATAATGAGGAGCCAGATCCGGAATTCGAACGCATAAAATCTCGCAGTATGGTAGAACTAACTCCATTGGAATACGCCTATCTGAGAATCAAATTGCGCCAGGCGAAAGGCAGATAT
>JAJBBD010000191.1 GCA_020532355.1 Candidatus Cloacimonadota bacterium
GAGTGCACAGGAAACAAGTGACAACGATGACAGTGTCTATTATGAAGAAACTGTAAACGAGGATGCCACCACTGATGTGGGTGTTCCAAATCCACCAAACAAGTATCTAGTTCTAGCGCTTAGCCTATTCGTAATAATTGTTTTTTACTTTTTGCTTTTAAGCCATTTCCCTAATCTTCTAGCGAAAGGGATCAACCCCCTTACTGCTGCTGCTACACAATGTCTGCGTTTCTCTCTGATCTCGGCTGTAGTCATTTTGTTAGCTATTTTTGCAATGAGCGGATTTGATTTTTCCTATATAGGCTCTACGTTTACAAACAATGTGGGCTTGATAATTTTCATCGCGGTAGTATGGTTGATCTATTTGACCATAAGCATATCCAACAAGAGCAAGGGGGCAGCAAAATGAGTATTCAAGATAAAGTTCGCGAAGGAACTGGAGAGCATAAGAAAGCCAGTGCGGCTATGAAAAAAACCCTATTTATCGGTCTAGGCGGATCAGGAAAAGAAGTCTTGATGCGACTTAGACGTAAATTCTACGGAGCGAACGAGAACAAGTACGGCTATGATTTCATTAGATACCTCTGGATAGATACTGATACGGCCGGAACACCCATTTGCGATGAAAACTGGGAAGTTATTGGAGAAAACATCCGTTTTGGTGTTCGCAACTCAATAGACGAAGTGTTTAACGCTAGTATCGACAGGGATACTTTGAGTAGCTTTTATGAAAAGATCAATGCCTTTCCCCATATCAGGCATTGGTTCCCTGCTGAAGCATTGAAGCCTCTTGGATATGAAGCTCTGCTATATGGGGCTAAAGGAATACGTCCATTAGGTAGGCTGGCCTTTTCCTGGCACTCATCGGATATTCTTCTTACCTTAGAGCAAAACATATCCAAACTTGACCGGCAGTTTGATGTTTCGGGTGTTGAGTTAGATAATGAGATAGATGTTTACATCGTCGGCTCATTGGCTGGGGGCACGGGTTCTGGAATGTTTCTGGAGTTAGCAAAACTCCTAAAGTCAAACTGGCCGTCAAATTCTGTTTACGGCATATTTTTCCTTTCAGACATGTTCGCTGAGAAAGGTGACAATGAGTACCGGGACGCTAATTGTTATGCTGCTTTGCAAGAGCTTGACTTCTATCAGACTGCTGCTAATAGCCTTGACCCTCTGATCGGCAAAGAACGTCACATGTTTGAGTTTGTGGATTCCGAAGGAATCACCAAGAAGTTTAATCTCCCCCTCTATAGCAACGTATTTTTAGTATCAAATGAGTATTACAAATCTCCGAAGGAAAATCTCTTTTCCGACCCCTTCGAGATGGTTGCTGAGATTTTTTACTTTGATTTCGATAAATCTCCATTCGGCGCATTCAAGCGTCAAAACACGGTCAACACAAAAATTGTTGGATCTCAGGCTTCAGTCGAGTATATAATGCCGGATCAAGAGACAGGCAATGACATTAAGGTGGAGAGTATATATCACTCTGATTACTCTTCCTTTGCCCTATCCGGTATATTTCTCAACGTGTCTAAGATGAAAACTTGGGCATCCTACAAGTATATTGTTGATTTGCTAAGCAATTTACTAAAAGATAACCCCAATAACAATCAATTGTTTGAAAGTCCTGATGGTGGGTTCCGCATAAGTAAACTCAACTTCGAAGAAATTCTGCACCAAATAACGCACGGAAGCAGGCCAAATTCTGTTTATGAAGACTTCATTCACATCTTGACTACGAAGAAACAGAAAAAGCTTCAGGATGTTGAAGCAAAGATAACCTTTGACCACACCAACGTCTCCAAGGTGCAGCAAGTATGCCAGCAACAATTCGCAGATATTGACGCATTTGTACAAAATGAACTGGGCACAATGAACAGGGAGTTGATCGAGTACGAAAGAATTCCAGGCCCCACCCTTGATAAGCTATTATCAAACTTAAATTCCGGCTTGAATGATACCTATAGTGAGATTGAAAAGCTGATGTATGATATCTTGGCTAACTATCATGATGGCGGGATCACAGTGGCTACCCAGATGCTTGATCGGGTTAAGGCACTGGTCAATCAAATGGATGTTAACCAGAATAACTACGCAAATGACGTCAAAAGATTGAAAGAATCGCTGAAAGAAGAAAAGCCTGATCACCCTGAAGTTCATATCGACTCTAGAATTTCCGGACTACTCCAGAGAATTCAGGATAGTGATGAGATTCCTTGGGTCTTTCCGTTGTACAAGGACAAGGCTAAGAAGTATTATGACAGAAACCTCTCCCATGAGATTGATCATATGAATCGCGAGATAAAAAAGCAGATTGGAGACTATTTCAACTCATGTCTGGAACTTATTAAAAAGCGCTTTGAGGTTAAGTTCAAGGAGAAAATTGGGGAACTTGTTAATCAATACAGAACAAGAATTATTGACATGGTTGATAGCGTGGAGGTTACCATCCCCAATGTCATCAACCCTATTGGGATGAATAAGCAAATTCGGGAATTCAAGACGCATTTAACTTCTCTACATGCCTACTTTAAACGGTATGAACTGAGTTTGAAGACAGAAATCTCGGTGAAGCTCAACCGAAAAATGATTCTGGACAAAGATGTTGATCAAGACAAAATTTATCAGAGCTTTAAGCAACGTCTAAATGGTGACGACTGGTTCGCATCCCAGATATCCTCCTGGTTTCTCAATCTCATCAATGAAGCCCATAATACCAATGATAACATCTCTAGCAGCATGGAGCAATTTGTTAAGATTATAACATTCTACAATTATATCGCGTCAAAAACCAAATTGGAGATAAGGCCTGCTCTCAGGCAAGCATGTCGTAAAGAGTTCAACAATTTTATGGAAGATAAGTCCGCTATGGATCAACTTGTTGAATCGATCAGGACTGACGAGGCCACATACCGACAGTCCGTTGGAGGTATGTTGGACAACTTTAATTTCAGGCTTGCGCTTTCTCTCGCCTATACTAAGATCAAACAGAGGATTGAAAATACTTCCATGGTCAGGATAGTCGGATTGCCTGAACCCAACGAATATGTTGAGAGTTTTCTATCTGGTCTTGGCAAAGTTAAAAACTTCCAGTATCATGGTTCAAAGGAGAGTATTCTGTTCTATGCCGAGACTTTCGGATTTCCCCTATTCATGCTCAAAAATATAGAGCACCTGAAGACTGAATTTGTTAGGAATTGCGAGGCTGGCGCTAACAATAAATATCATCGCTATACGGATATCGTTACAGATTACCTTAAACCACTGGTGATCCCTCAATCGTCAGAAGATATGCAGGAATTCCTCCATTGCTGGGAAGTGCTCTACGAAGCTATCGTTCTCCACCTGATCAGATATGACAATAAAAACTGGGTGGCAACTATCGAAAACCCCGAAAGATTTAATGTAGAAGAGAATATAACTTTTGGGAAAACGCTTGATGCGGCAGTCATGAAGCTTAAGAATAACAAAAAACTTATGTCTGTGATCAAAGACAAGTCCAGCGATCTCTTTGCAGAAAAGTACAACCAAAAAGAGTCCATAGAACAGATATGGTTTGCACTCTTCTCTAACTATGAGGACATCAGGAAATTCGTTTCTGATCAGTTCCAGGAAAACAAACCCAAGATACCTCAGGAATATGTCTTGGAAAGGTTGCTGACCAAGTACTTGGACAAATACTGTCGTATTGAGTCTATCAGTAATATGAAAGATGGTCAAAAAAACCTTACTACTGCTTACAAGGATGTAATGAAGATCAGCTCAGGGTATCAAGACTCAGTACATAGGAATGGAGTTAAGGTTTATCCTTGCTAGGAATGTGATGAATAACTGCCCAAACTGTAAGCTGCTGATTAGCTGCCAGGATTACTGCTATTGCCCATATTGCAGGCATGTTATCCGAGAATTAGAGTTGTCCTGTCCTGAGAAAGTGTTTGCCGGAACAAGCTTTCTGGTGGTTTGCTCTGCCAAGGGAACGGAGAGCGTTACTCTACGATCGGTTATGCTGGACGGGGAGTTAATCGAACGGGGTGAGGTGCAGATAAACCCAGAATCAAGTAAGATATTCGAGTTAAGAATTGATGAACCTGGGTTACATACCTTAATCGTAAAAACCAACGGACCAGAATTGTCCCAAACTATCCGTTGTTCTAACCTGGGTTATTTCTCGCTGAGTTGGCAAAATATACAAGTTTTGGATCTTAACGATCTCGATTCGGAAAAGAGGGTCTACGTTACAAAAGAACTAACCGACCATAATATCTTGCTTACATATAATACTAGAAGTTGGTTTGAGGTCAAGAGGGTGTCGATTCTGGTTTCTGGAACCGAATTCAATTGCACTCAAGGAATCAGTGGACATGAAATCCCCAGCAGTTTTTTCGATATGCTAGCCAGAGATAAGACATTAAGTGGCGAGCTGAGGGTGGCTTCCACCAGCAATCATCTTATACGGATGCCGAACTTGCAGTTCATACATACGCCAGAAATGCCTGACATAAGGCTAATAAACTCGGATTATGCAAATGCTGCGCCATTAAGCGAATCAAACAATGTTATGTCTTTTGTCCTATCATACAATTTATTTGATTCAGATTCTGTCAGGCTCTTGAATAATCTTCGGGTCAAATTCTTATCGGATTTCATTGATGAGAAATTCGTTGATAGCTACTTCGATGACGAACAGAAGATTCACCACAATGTCGAGATAAACCTTGCTAGGTTACGGGGGGCAGATTCCAGCAATGATATCACTGCTAGACTTGAACTTCATGCGTTGTTTGAGTTACCAACATGCGAAACTGTGTTTTGCCGTTATTTTGACATTCCATTTATAGTGAAAAATCATAACGGCATCTATCACAAAGACATCAATAAGGTTGTGGCCATAGATTTTGGAACTTCTAATACCTGTATTGCATATGTGGACGAAGGAGGAGAAACGGTCCTTTGGCAGGAACCCACTATTCTGAAATTCTACAAGTTCAATCAATTCCCGCCCCATTCAATAACCTTTGGACAAGATGTAGGCAACGATGACCCTCCTCTCACCTTTGCCACAAATTTTAAACCTAGACTCACCCGCGACGAAGAGTTGTATTATTTCGATAGACAGACCCCAAAAAACATCCAAGCGCTCAGACCCAGTGCCCTTGCCAGGCTCTATCTGACAAACGCTTTAGACAGATTGTTTTTGAATACTGATTCTAAGCCCGGGAAAGCCCTAATTAGTTATCCCGCTGATTTCCCGACTGAAACGAGACGACGGGTGCACGAAATTATTGACTCTCTAGGCATCAATTCAGATTCCTCCAGGACACTCACTGAACCTGAGAACATTGCGCTGTATTTTGCTCTTGAGCCCGGATCACCTATCAGAGACAAGATCAATTCAACAAGCTCAGCAACGATTTGTGTTTTTGATTGCGGGGGTGGAACTACGGATGTAAGTGTTGTTAGGGTAACCCAGGATGACCAGATATCATTTGAGATACTTGCCACCTGGGGCACCGACAGATTTTCAGGTAACTACATCACCTATATGATCGGCATGAGTATAAATGGTGAAGCAGACTGGTTTCCAAAGGATTTTTCCTTGCTTTACACCGCCAAGAACGAAGAATTAGAGCAGTATTTCCAGCAAGTGCAGCACTACGAGGCCATAAAATGCAATTCTTTGGGAGCTTATGCAGAACAAATGCAGTACACAAATTTGGAATCGTCCATTCGTAGAGAGATCAGATCACTGTTTGATATGATCGATGAGAACATACTCTATCGGATGTTCATGAACAATATATTGGATAAAACGAACCCTGACTTCTTCATCCTTGCCGGGAACTCCTGCCGACTAAGTATTTTTAATGAAGAAGCCAAGGAATGTTATCCTGACTCGAACATAATCTGGGTTCCTGAGGATGGAAAGAAAGCCGTCGCCAAGGGAGCTCTTAAAGCCCATGAACTTGTTGGTTCACTTAACATAAAGGGTGCATCAAAGAGTAAAAACGAATATCTATATAGGCATGGCCTGGAAACGATAACCTTGTTTGAACCCCTTCTGGATATGTGTGAGGGTGGCTATGCCGTCAGTAATCATGTGAACCCTACCGGTATCCCTATACTAGGCAGGCACATGATTGATGGGCCACAAAAAGTACCGGTAATAAAATTCACCATACCACCACCATCCACAACGAAGAAAGGTTTTGCGTATCGCTTCAAGTTGCGATTTGTAAATAAAACCTTCTATTATGCTTGGGTTGCCGAAAATGGTGACCAAATTGAAGAAACCGAGTTGGAAGCTATCACAAACTTTACCGAAAATTAGGTTGGAGGACTATTGTGCTATTACTGACTACTAGACTCTCACTGTACATGCCCTATATGGTGTTGGTTGTGACATTGCTCTGTGTTGCTATCCTGATCTTGCTCCTTTTGTTATTGAGAAAAAACAGCCTACAAACTAGGAATATTGAAGACCGCATTAGTAGGATACAATCGCGTACATCAAATCCAACTAGCTTTCAAGGTCCTAGAGCTATACATGACGTTAGCTCTCAAGGAACGAATAGCCCAGAGAAAAAAAGGAAGATCAAGCCTGTAGATTGGGAGTACTAATGCCACAGCAAACTACAGTATTATATCTGCTTCCACTTTGTGCAATAATTTTGTTCTTGTCATTGATTTTGGTCATGCTGATGCTGATTATGAAAAGACTGGTTTCGCTCCGATATGACCAGAACAAACTTTCCGAATCCCTGAAACGCTTAGGTATCGGATTGCATGACGATACACAGACCTACGGAATAGTCAACAGCCAAATTGAAGATCTGTCACGGATCGTAATCAACAACCAGGAGAAAATTAATGAACTTACTTCCTCATTGCATAACCGGCTTGACGAGGTCCGTATCCAGCTCTTTGAATTGAGCAAGAATCCAGTCTGCAATTCAAGAACTGGAGCTAATGTTTTAACGGACTACAAGGATGTATTGGCACAATATCTACTCCGGAACTACCCCCATAAACATACAGACATCATGCGCAGCATAACATTACTTCCTGGCTCTACGTACGATCCAGCAATGTTAAAAAACCACGTAATCGAAACCGTAATGAGTACTGAGTTCAACAACATGAGTGAGGCAAAAAAAGCGGATTTTTGCCAACATGTTAATGATTGTCTCGCCAGTGACAGCATATCTATCTTCACGCCCCAACTTGGCCAGGAGTTTGATGATCAATCAATGTCTATGAAAAAGCAGTTGTCAGCCTCACAGAAAGTGTCTAGGGTACTCTATTTTGGAATTCGCCATAATGATGTGGTAATTTTAAAAGCGGACGTTCATGTTGGCTGAGAAAACTCATCCCAATTTTTCATTTGATGAAAATGATCACGCGTGTTACTTGGGAAACGCTAGTGTAGATAAGCATGATATAGACAAGATAAGAGCATTATTGGCTGACAATTATCCTTTTGCCGACTTTGATAAACTCCTTGACGACGCTGATAGAAGAAAACATCGGATAGTTGTTGATAATGATAATATTAAAATTGGAGAATCGGGAAAGGAGATTCCGATCAAGTCTCTGATCCCGGAAGATTTCCAGATGTTAATTTGCTATAAACCCAAGGAATGCATCGTCCTTCTTCATAAGCCTCTATCGGTTAAGTTGAAACACGATTCAATTGAAGGGCTCATCAAAGGACAATTGATTGAAGACTACAATAGTTCTGAAGAAGACAAGTTCCATATCATTTCTTGGGACAAAGAGTCTGGGAGTTTCAAACACGATGTTAAAGATTATTTAAGGTGGGGTGAACAAATCTCCATTGAATTCACCAGAGTTGGAGAGCTTGAATCACGTGCAAAGGAAAAACTCGCAGCCTATAACTCACTTTCCGACATAAGCCCTTTTTACACGATAGAGAAAAGTAAAGAGGACCTTATCAACAAGGTGAGAGGGTTGTTTCATGATACACCTAAATCTGAAAACACAACGCAAAAACCAACGCTGGTTATTAAACTATCAGCAATAGAATTCTTAGC
>JAJBBD010000192.1 GCA_020532355.1 Candidatus Cloacimonadota bacterium
GAAAATGCCTGCGGCATTTGTGGCAATCAGGAGCTTGCCACCCCAAATGTGTGCAGTTTGTAGCCGAATTTATAGCCACCTCAACCCTCTCAACCCTCTCAACTTTCTCAACCTTCTAAACATAGAACTGTCTTTAGGAAAATGCCTCCGGCGAAAATGCCTGCGGCATTTGTGGCAATCAGGAGCTTGCCACCCCAAATGTGTGCAGTTTGTAGCCGAATTTATAGCCACCTCAACCCTCTCAACCTTCTAAACATAGAACTGTCTTTAGGAAAATGCCTGCGGCATTTGTGGAACTTGGAGATTGTTCCCCACTATGCCGTGTCTACATTCATTTTAATACAAAAAGAATCACATCAACTCTTTAGTGCTATTAAGGCGGCGAATTGAGACTGTGAAAGTTTATCAACAAAGCGGATATTTTCCTTGACATGATAATTGGCAAATATATCTTGTCCTAAATAGTAGAATCCGTCAGAAATGGCGGCTAAGTTGTTATGGTTCCCGCTTTTGCGGTTTTGATAGCTACAATGGTTAGCTATTTTTTTTGATGTGAAACAGGTATGATTTACCGGAAACGTAGCAGTTATTGATATAAGAGACGAAAGCCTTTGTAGCAAAGTTAATATTTAGATACACAATAGTGCGGCAAAGCCGCAAAGATAAGAGGTTCACGTGCAATATTACCGAACTCAGATTGAAGACATTGCCAAAAAGATATGTGCAGAGATGCATTTAGCGCTTTATGATATCGATGAAAAAATGAGCGGCAAGGGTCGCATCATCATCGTTTATCTTACCAAAATAGGTGGCGTGACATTGGATGAATGTGCCCATTTTAGCCGGGCACTGAGTTCGGAATTGGAAATCTTCGATCTTATTCCTGAACGCTACTTTTTGGAAGTATCATCTCCAGGATTGGAGCGTCCTCTAAAGCTAAAAAGTCACTGGGTAAGTGCTATTAACGAAAAAGTGGCAGTTCAGTATAATGAAGAAGAGGAAAAACAATCCGTGATGGGAACTTTAATAGAAGTGAATCAGGATACGGTAGTTCTGGACGATAGGGGAGAGCGAAAAGAGATATCGCTAAAATCTATTTCCAGAGCCAAAACAGTATTTTTGGGTTTACCCCGAGGTGAGGAAAATGAACGCTAATATTCTTGATGCAGTTATTAAGCTTGCCGCAATCAAGCAGTTAGATGGTGCAGTAATCCAAGAGATAATTGTAGAATCCATAACCAGCACTTTAGCAAAGAAGTTGGAGCCGGAGAACGAACTGGAAGTATATATCGATGAAGCAGTACGTGGCATCAGAGTTCGCTATAAATGCCTTGTGGTAGAGCTGGAGAGCCAATTAGGCGAGATATCCTTGGCAGATGCGAGGGCCAATTTCGATTCTGGCGCAAAGCTGGGAGATTACATTCAAAAAGAGATGTCCTTATACGAATTTGAGCCAAAATTAGTAAAAACTGCCCAAAAGACCATTCAAGACCGCATCCGGAATCTGGAAGATGAGAAGATTCAAAACGACTTTAATAAACAAAAGAATACCATCGTTTCTGGAAAGATAAAATCTATAGACGACAATAACGGTGGTTATCGCATCGATCTTAGCTATACCGATGCTCTCTTGCCGCTGGACGAACAGATCGAAAACGAATTTTACCGCGTAGGTGAGAATATTAAAGCCTATGTAACCAATATCCGTTCCGGAAACCGGGGGGTTACGGTTATTCTTTCACGCACAAATCCGGAATTTGTTAAAAAACTCTTTGAGGCAGAAATTCCTTCTATCTTTAATGGTAAGATGCGAATTCGCAAAATAGTACGCGAACCGGGAATTAGAACCAAAGTGGAATTGGAAGCTTTGGATGAAAGCTTGGATCCCATTACTGAATGTGTGGGTCCCAAAGGTACCAGAATAGATAGTATCCGCAAAGAACTGCATGGCGAGCAAATAGACATCGTGGTGCATAGCGATGATATGGAACAAATGGTGCAAAATGCCTTGGGGATAAGTAATGCCAAGCGCGTGGTGATAGAACGAAACCGTTCTGCCAGTGTAATTGTAGATGAAGGCGATAAGGTGATAGCCATTGGTAAACAAGGCAAAAACGTACGTTTAGCTGCAAAACTAACCGGGCTTAAGATTGACATCTTTACCTCAGAAGAATTCGAAGAAAAAATGGCAAAGGAACGCCGCACGATAAGCCATATAACGGAGCTGGACGGAGTTAGCTCAAAAATTGCGGAAGTATTGCGCAATGCGGGCTATACCAGTGTTCAAGATATATTCCAAGCATCCATTGGAGAGTTGTCTTCTTTGGAAGGCTTGGGGCATAAAACCGCAGAAAAGCTTAAGGAAGCTGCAAAGTATTTCTAATGCCAAATAAAAATAGTAAAGCCTGCCACATCCCCATCCGCACTTGTGTGGTATGCAGGCAGAAACTGCCGCAACAAGAGCTTTTGGGCTTTATACTAATGCCTTCGGGGATTGTGTTCGATATGTTCGGCAGACTAAATGTGCGCAAACAATATGTGTGCTCTCAGCGGGAATGCATAGCCCTTTTGGCAAAATGGCGCAAGAAACGTGATAAAGGGAGACGGAACAGATGACTGCCCTGGATCCCAGAATATTGAATTTGATGCAATTTGCTCGTAAAGCAGGAAAATTGGTGCCAGGCATCGATGCCTGCCTAAGGAGCATGCATCAGAAACACATAAATCTTATTGTGATAGCCGCAGATACAGCTGAAAGAACAGCGAAGCGCATCAGTTTTGAGATGCAAAACAGTGGCGTCAAGTTGTTGGTGATACAAGCTGGAACTCAAGCTGAGATTAGCTCTGCATTGGGTTTGCCGCTTACCGGAGTTTTCGGCATCAGCGACAAAAATTTCGCTGCCAAGATAAGTGAATATTGGCAGGCGTGAGTGGAGGAACCTTGCAAATACGAGTACATGAATTAGCCAAGGAACTCAAGATCAGTACAATGGCTCTAAAAAAGCATCTTACAGATCTGGGTGTGATAACCAAAAGCCACATGAGCTTTATCGATGAAGAAGTGGCGGATAAGATCCGGGAAAAATATAATGAACAGGTTGATGCCGAAAAAAGAGCGGAAAAAGACCGCAAAAAACTGATCGAACTTCGCCAGCAAGCCAAAAAAAGCGAAGCAAAAGCAGCCGAAGGCATTGTCGAGATTCCAGTAGCCGAACCGAAAAAGGAAGATAAACCTACCGCGAAAACCGCAGCTTCCAAAAAGGCAAAAGGCAAAGAAGAAGCTACAAAGGCCGAAGAATCGGATGAAAATAAGCTGGAAAGCACAGAGAAAAAATCAGATACCGGTGAGCAAGACAAAACAGCATATCTTGAGCAACAAGAACAGAAAGCTCGGGAAGAAGCTAAAAAACACCGCGAAAGCTTGGATATAAGAGTACCTTATCAACAGGCAACTCCTCCCCCAAGAGTTAAGGAGCACAAAGCTAAAAGTGCAGAGAAGCCAAGCAGAAAACGCTCTAGTGCAGCTCCAACTCCTCCTCCGCCACCACCACCACCGCCGCCTATTCCCGAAAAGAAAGAAATTGAAAAGAAATTTGGTAAAGCTAAACCGATACATGATGATTTGGGCGAGAAAAGCAAACACAAAAAAGCATTGATATCCAGTTCCAAAAAAGGAAAAGGCAAAATATTCGAGCCCAGTGAAGTAGACGAGGCAGTCATCTCACGCAATATCAAGAAAGTGATGCAGAAGACAGCTAAACGCAAGAAATATCACCGCGAAGCTCAAGTGGTGGAAGATCGAGGCAATGAAATTGTTATCCGCGAATTCACTTCAGTATCCGAACTTGCCAAAATCATGAACCTGGCTGCCAGTGAGATCATTTCAAAATTCTTTATGATGGGACAATTGGTAACCATAAATCAACGCCTGGATAGAGATTCTTTGGAGATGATCTGCGATGAATTTAAGGTGGATTTCCGCTTTGAAGATGAATATGGAACCGATCTCATCGAACACGAATTGGATAAGTATGCCGATATTCCCGAAGAACCCAGACCACCGGTGGTTACTATTATGGGTCATGTGGATCATGGCAAAACCTCAATTCTGGATTATATTCGCAACGAGAACATAGTTGCCGGTGAATCCGGAGGAATAACCCAGCATATTGGTGCCTACCAAATTGAAGTAAATAAGCATAAAATAACATTTTTGGATACACCCGGACACGAAGCATTTACCGCTATGCGTGCCCGTGGAGCAAACGTTACCGATATTGCGGTGATCGTTGTGGCCGCCACAGAAGGAGTAAAACCTCAAACCAGAGAAGCAATAGATCATGCCCGGGCTGCCGGAGTTTCTATGATCATTGCCATCAACAAGATAGATTTGCCTGAGGCAAACGTCGATAAAACTGTTTCGGATTTATTGGAATTGGGTGTGTATCTGGATCAATATGGCGGAGATGTAGCTTGGTGTAAAACATCTACCGTAACCGGTGAGGGCATCCTCCATCTTATCGAGTTGATTTTGCTAACCGCAGAAATGCTGGATTTGAAAGCTAAGTGCGATGTGCCAGCTGAAGCCATTGTAGTGGAAGCTCAAAAAGATCCACGCATGGGCTCTGTTGCTACCATTCTAATGAAACAAGGTAGCCTCAAGAAGGGAGATATAATTGTGTGCGGAGCCGTTAACGGCAGAGTGCGACGCATGGAAAATGAGCGCGGCTTAGAAATAAAAGAACTTTTCCCCAGCGATGTTGCCCGTGTTTACGGTCTTTCAGATACCCCTAAAGCCGGAGATGTATTGAATCAGGTGGATACCGAAAAAACTGCCAGAGCCATCTCAACCGAGCGTCAACAGATACGTTTGGAACGAGAGAAATATCAGAACAAATCTAGCTTACAGAATATCTTTGCCCGCATCAAAGAAAAACAAGTACATACCTTAAATATAATTCTTAAAACCGATACAGATGGCTCTGCAGAAGCAATTGCCGATAGTCTACAAAAACTTGCCAACGAAGAAGTTTCGGTTAATATTATTCACAAGAGTGTGGGTGGAATCTCGGAAACTGACGTTTCTTTGGCCTCAGCATCAGATGCCATAATCGTTGGATTCCATGTTCGTGCTGCCCAACAAGCCCTACACCTTGCCGAAGATGAAGGCGTGGAAATCAAGCTTTACCAAGTTATCTACGATGCCATTGATGACATCAAAGCTGCCTTGGAAGGTATGCTTGCCCCCGTAATTGAAGAACAAAGTATCGGCTCGGCTACGGTTAAGCAAGTGTTCAAAATCAAGAAACTTGGCACAATCGCAGGATGCCAGGTAGATCGCGGTGCTATTCAAAGCAACTGCCTTATTCGCCTGTATCGCAACGATGTGCTAATAGTAGAAGATAAATTGAGTTCTCTAAAACACTACAGTAACGATGTGAAAGAAGTTCGTGCGGGCTCCGATTGCGGACTATCCTTGGAAAATTATTCAGATATCAAAGAAGGCGATGTTATAGAAGCCTATATCGAACAAGAGGTTGCCAAAAAACTCTGATGAAAAACTATCGCATACCCAGATTGCAGGAAGAGCTGAAAAAGATCTTCAATATTAGCCTTAGCCAAAAATTGGGGGATCCTCTTTTGGCTTGGGTATCAATTACTGAAGTAATAGTATCTAAAGATCTGCGATATGCCAAGTTATATTTTTCTCATTATAACAACCCCGCTTCCCACGAAGAAATAAGGGAGCAATTGATAAAAACCAGTGGGTTCTTTAAGAAACAAATAGCAGGAGCACATATTATGAGAACTATACCAGAACTCTCATTTTATTACGACGACACAGAAGACCGCGCAGAAAAAGTGGAAACTATCCTGGCAAGTATCCGAGACGATTTTGAAGATGACGATTACGATCCAGATATAGATATCGACGACTATCTGGATGATGATGAATACTACGACTATGACGAAGAAGATGAAGATGATTACGACGATTTTGACGACGATGAGGATGACGAGGATAATTGAACATAAAGCCCGATAATGATCTGATATTAAAGCATAAAGAATTTGGAGGCAAGCTCTTAGATATTGCACAACATGCTGAGAGTATCGCCATTACAACACACATAAATTCTGATGGTGATGGAATGGTGGTGTGTTTTGCCCTGCAGGAAATTCTGCGTAGTAATGGCATCAATTCCATTATCGTAACCGATGGCGAAAATCTGGATCGCTATTCTTTTCTGATGCAGAATAATGCCATTGAGCCATATCACAAAGATATGGTCTTTGATTTTTGTTGTGTGATAGATTGTAACAGTTATGATCGTTTGGGAGAGAGACTTGCTTTAGCAGAGAAAGCCCAAAAAGTGGCAGTTCTGGATCATCATGTAGTTGAGCACAATCCCATCGAAGCGGATATAGATCTAATCGATTACTCTTATCCATCGGCCGGGGCATTGTTGTGGCGCGTGTTAGCTGCTCATATCTCAAAGTTGAACTCCGCTACCAGAAAATATGTGGCAGAATGCGTTTATGTTAGCATTTTAAACGATAGCAATAACTTCAGTAATGCCAATACTAATGCCAGGATGTTTGAGATATCGGCAGATGTGGCAAAAGAAGGCATTCAACCACATCTATTGCATATGGCGTATTTGCAAAACCATAGTCCCCAAGAGATGCTTTATGTAGGAAAAAGCTTAGCCACGATTACCCTGCATCACCAAGATAAATATCTTTTTCTGTATTCAGATTTGGCAATGGCAAAAGAGATTGGCATAAACCCAGCCGATTTTATGAGTGTTACTAGATGGGTACAGGGAATTACCAATCTCAACGCAATTGCCTACTTTCGAGAGGTTGCACCCGGAGAGTGGAAAGTATCTTTACGATCACTAGTCTTGAACGTTCAGGAGATTGCAGCCCGTCATGGTGGAGGAGGTCATCGTAAGGCTTCTGGGCTTACTTTACATGGCAACCTGCAGCAGGTTCAACAAACAGTATTGGATGAGTTGGAAACAGCTCACCTAATATCATGAACGCCTTTTTCTTGATTGATAAGGAAGCAGGGATTTCTTCCTTTGACGTTATCCGTAGCTTAAGAAAGATACTTAAGACAAGAAAAATAGGGCACTGTGGAACCTTGGATCCTTTTGCAACCGGACTCATGATTTGTGCTTGTGGTCAATATACCAGATTGTTGAAGTTTGCCGAATCCCAATATAAAAGCTATGAAGCCGAACTGCTATTGGGCAAAAAGACTAGCACGGGAGATCCTGAAGGCGAGATAATCTCTGAGGCTGATTTTAAGATAGATCCTCATAAGTTTGGTGTCATAAAAACAACTGTACTTAATCTCAATGAACTACCAATTCCCCAATTCTCTGCTGTTAAAATAAACGGTAAACGGGCATACAGCTATGCCCGCAAGGGTGAACAGCTCATCATGCCTTCGCGCACTGTGCAGATAGAAGACTTCGAGATACTCGATTTTTCAAACAACAGCATAATCTATCGGACTACAGTATCAAAGGGGACATATATTCGTTCGCTTAGTGAGAGAATTGCCGAAGAACTGGGCAGTGTGGGAACGACAATTGCCCTCCGTCGCACAGCCATTGGGCAATGTAAAGTTGAGCAAGCATATAAAGTAGAAGATCTGCGTATAGATTGGCAACAAAAAGTATGTTCACCCCAGTTGGTCTTACACACGATGAAGAGCGGGAACTTGAACGATGTCGAAACTACGCACTTCTTGCATGGAAATAGATTCGAATGCCCCTTTGAGGATTGCAAGGAAATGGCAATTTATACGGGTGAGGATAGGCTAATTGGAATTGCCTGTATAGAAGAGGGAGTATTGATCCCATTAATGGTAATGCCCGGAGCAGAAGAATGAGTGTATTGAGTATTGGCACATTTGATGGCATCCATTTGGGACACCGTAAACTGCTAAGCACAGTATGTGATTTGGCGCAAAAAGAAGGCTTGGCTTCAATAATTGTTACTTATACAGATCACCCTGCTTTTGTATTGAATAACAAAGCTTTACCAGGCTTACTTTGCCCTCTTGAAATCAAGCAACAAGTATTACAGGAATTGGGTATAAACAGGGTTGAAATGCTAGATTTTACGCAAGAACTTGCCAATACCACTGCGCAGGATTTTTTAGAACAGATCATAATGCCTCGCTGGAAGCCCAAGATCATTGTGGTTGGTTACGATAGCCATTTTGGAAAAAACCGCAAAGGCAACCGTGAATTTTTGGAGTTAAATGCTCAAAAATATGGCTTTAGATTAGTATATATAGAACCGGAACTGTTTGAAGGCAAAGTTATTAGCAGCACTACAATTCGGAGCTACCTGGTTTTGGGAGAGGTAGAAAAAGCAAATCTGTTATTAGGACGCAATTACCGTCTTTCTGGCAAAGTGGGTAAGGGCTTGTGTAGAGGAAGAGAGTTTGGTTTTCCCACTGCAAATCTACTGCTTAGCAATCCTCATCAGCTTATTCCCAAAGAGGGATTATACTTTTGTATAGTTCATCTTCAACAAGGTGCTTTTTTTGCCTTGACTAATATTGGTAAGTCTCCAACAGTGAAACGAACAAGAATTACCGAAATAGAGAGCCATCTCATCGATTTTTCTGGAGACCTGTATGGAGAAACCATGCAAGTTGAATTGCTTCATTACCTTAGAGAGGAAAGAATGTTTGCCAACACCGATGAGCTGATTAGAGCCATGAAACTTGACTTGCAGCGTGCTCAAGCCTTAATAGCGGAGCTACAAGAATGAAACGTTTCTTCCTTGTTATCCCACTAATGTTCAGCATGCTTTCGGCAATAGTAGGCATTCCTGGTGACGGCAGAATTATGCCCAACGACCGGCTGTATCACTTCAATTATCATAATTCGGTAAACGACTTACAACTTTATGGTGCCCAAAAATGGGCAGTAAAATTTAACTTCCGCCAAGTGTATCCGGGGATGACAGACGTGAGCTTCAATGTTGCCGGTGTTAGATTATGGTTCCCAAACATAGGAGATTCTGCAACAGTGGAATTGTATAGCGATTCCAACAATCAACCGGGCTCCAGAATTATCTCGAAAAGTGCTCCTATTACCGACAATCTAACGGATATCTACTTTGATCAGGAAACTGAACAGGAAACGGTTTGGCTGATAGTTAGTTACCGAACAAATATGTTAAACCGCTATGTTGCAGCCAGTTATGGCGGAGGGACTAACAGCTACTTTTTGAATGAAGTGAATGACCAGTTTTATCTTTCTTCCTTAGCTTTGGCGGGGTTCAATTGTGAGCTGCTATTCGGGCTATTGGGAGATTATGAGTTTGATACTGCCGATATTGCGCTCACTGATTTTGATATTATTGGAGATGTTCAACCTGGAGGAAGAGTCTATCCTGTTTTCAGTATTTATAATCATGGTAACGTGAGCATTGAACAAGCAGAAGTTGAGATTACCATGAATAGACCGGGCGAAGCCCAATATGAAGGATTAACTATATCTGTTCCAAGTATTATAGAACCTCATACAGAATACGTTTATGATGGCGGATATCAGTTCATCACCCTCCCTCAAACCCCTACTCAATTGCGCATTGAAGCTCTTCTCAGCTCCGAATATGTAGAAAATGACATCCTACTAGCGAACAATAGCGTTTCTAAAAGTTATAATGTATTTACAGATCGACAACCAATTCTGCTGGTGGAAAATTTCCTCCAACAAGTGCATTATGAAACGATGAACAGTTTACAAGATCAATATCTAACTCGCGATACAGATGTGCTTACTTACTACCCCATTCTATCGGATTCACTCGCCAATCTTAGCGCTCAGCAACGCTTTAACTGGTATTCTTTTAATGCTTTACCCCAAACAGTGATACATGGTGAACATACAATTGTGGGTCTAACCCAGAGTTACGAGCAATTGTTTGCCGATTATATGGGCGTTTTAAGCGAGCCAACAACCTTTATCAGTAGTTCAAATTGCAGAATGGACGCAGTTGAAGGTTCTGAAAACATCTATCTCTCAATAAACTTGGAAAACACAAATACTGATATGTACACCGGCGTAACCCAAAGCTTAATGTCTTCATCCAGGTTGTTTGCAGGAGTTTTTGCCAAACCTATTATACAATCTGCGGATAAATTCTGCTTACTTAAGTGGGTTGCTTTTGCCGATACCATAAATTCAGCTCTTACAATCAATCAGAATATTGATAAGCACTATACAATTAGTGCTAGTGGCTTGTTTGATAATTCTTCCGAATTGCACTATCGCCTCTATTTTTGGTTGCAAGATAAAGATGGAGGAGCTATTTACTATGCAAATTTCTCCGATTTCGACCCGCTATTATATGTAAGCAATACAGACGAACTAGCTCCTACAGCAGCTTACTTTATATACCCAAACCCATTGAAACTGGGCGGAAGCCTCAAGATTTCCATTCCGGATTTGAGCTTAGCCAAGATTTCTCTATATAACATTAAGGGTCAGATGATAGATTCTAAAACAAATATTCGGGGCGAGGTAAAGTTGAATAGTGATCTATTTCCCAGCTCTGGCATCTATTTTATCCGCATCGAACAAGAAGGCAAGAAGCCTATCCACAAAAAAATAAGTATTATTAAGTGATTATTATGGAAGAACACATTTATATAAATGAAGTGCATCAGCACGAGAACAAAGAAATTACCGGATTCTATCTCGCTCAGGAAAAGGAGTTACGTGAAGGAAAGGGTGGAAATTTCATCCGCATCAAGTTAAGAGATCGCAGTGGCTACGTAACCGCGAATGTTTGGAAAGATGCAATTCAAACTTCCGAACTCTTTGATGCCGGAGATATTGTGCATATAAAGGCTCAAGTGGTTAATTATAAGGGGCAGATTCAGCTTAGCATTCAGCAATTACGCTATGCCGATAAAAGTGAATTTGATATGGGATTGTTTTTGGCAAAAAGTCGCTTTGAACCGGAATATCTAGCCGAGCGGTTCTGGACTTTTGTAGATAAAGTAGAAAATGAATATCTCAACCGCTTATTACATGTTGTTTTCGACGATAAAGGCTTTTTTGATTCTTTCTTGAAGGCACCTGCAGCAAAAAGCTGGCATCACAATTATGTACACGGTCTTATCGAACACATTGTAGCAGTGGCATCACTGTGCGAGTTTGTTAGCATGCAATATCCAGTTTCTCTAGATTTATTGATCACCGGAGCGCTTTTTCACGATGCGGCAAAAGTAAAAGAGTATTCCGGTCAGGCATCCATCGATTTTACAGATGAAGGCAGGCTATTAGGGCATCTTAGTATGGGAGATCAGATGGTAATTGAAGCTGCTGCTCAAATACCCGGATTTCCTGCAGAATTGCTCTTAAATCTGCGTCATCTTATTCTTTCTCACCATGGAGAGTATGAAAAAGCTTCTGTTCGCTTGCCACAAACCTTGGAAGCAATTCTATTGCACCATTGTGATAATCTTGATGCTCAAGCAGCAGGCGTTTGTCAATTGTTAGATGCATCCGCTCCAGATGCTGTTTGGAGTGAATACGATAAGATCAATAATCGCTATTATCGTATAGTAAGAATCTAACATATCATGTTCCAAATCTCGGTGCTTGCCAGTGGCAGTAAGGGGAATTCGATGCTGGTACGCAGTAGAGATACTGCGCTTATTTTGGATGCCGGAATAAGCCTAAAGCGAATTCGGCTAGCCTTAGACGAATTGCAGGTATCTCCCAATACTATCAAAGCCGTTATTATCTCTCATGAACATTCAGATCACACTCGAAGCGCTGGCGCTCTTTCCCGAAGCTTCAAGATTCCTCTGTTTATCTCTGCCGATACCTATGCCTACTGCGCTCACAGATTGGGCAAGGTTCATGAACGCTTAGTCTATTTTGAATCGGGAGTGGAATTTATGGTTGGCGATATTCTGGTGCAACCGTTTCAATCATCTCACGATGCCATAGATAGCTGTAATTTTGTTTTTATTCACGACGAGCGCAAACTGGGAGTGGCAACAGATTTGGGTAATTTTTCCAAGCTGACCCTGTTGAAGCTTAGTTTAGCTAATACTCTGGTATTGGAAAGTAATCATGATATGCAAATGCTAATGGAAGGTCCCTACGAATGGAATCTGAAAATGAGAGTTAAAAGCGAACATGGGCATCTTTCCAACGACCAAGCGGTGGGTTTGCTATCTCAAGTAATGCATCCCGGCTTGCAGAATATCATCTTAGCTCACCTTTCGGAGATCAACAACCATCCAGATCTTGCCTTTCGGGTAATGAATGATTACTTGCAAAGCATACGCAGCGACATTCACCTGATGGTCGCAAACCAATATTGCCAAACACCTTTAGTGGATGTATAAACCTTATTTCTTGCCCATAATATTATCGCAGCATTAGGCATGATTCAGGCTGTGATACTCCTGCAAATATAGCATAATGGCAACTTGAAATATCCATAATGGCAAGCTAAAGCATTTCGGTAATATCAATCGTTTATGCTGTTGTTTGGGCTGCCAAGCTCCTGCTTGGCAGAGGCAGCGAAGCTGCCAGAGGGAAAAGACCTTCGGCCTTTGTGGCAAGCAGAGCTTGCCACCCCAAAAGTGGGTGTGGTTTGTAGCCGCATTTGTAACAACCAGAGCTTGCAATCCCATCACAGATCCGTTTGTGCTGACGTTTGTGCTGTTGTTTGGGCTGCCAAGCTCCTGCTTGGCAGAGGCAGCGAAGCTGCCAGAGAGAGAAAAAGACCTTCGGCCTTTGTGGCAACCAGAGCTTGCCACCCCAAAGGTAGGTGCGACTTGTAGCCGCATTTGTAACAACCAGAGCTTGCAATCCCATCACAGATCCGTTTGTGCTGACGTTTGTGCTGTTGTTTGGGCTGCCAAGCTCCGCTTGGCAGAGGCAGCGAAGCTGCCAGAGAGAAAAGACCTTCGGCCTTTGTGGCAAACAGAGCTTGCCACCCCATCTTTCGCACTGGTATCCTTGGCGGAACAGTGTCCTGCCTGTACTGTAAGGGCGCTCGCAGTCAAGCGCCCAGAATAATATTCTGTAGGTCTATGGCGCCAACTAAGTTTGAAAGAGAGCCTTTATTAATACCACCTCTACATTCCGAGATTGCCACTCCCAACTTCCCCCAAAAATCACATTAGCATCATCGGGTCGATATCTATCTGATGGTGTAGCTTGGTTTTAAAACCTTCTATAATATTTGCGATAGCCTCTTTAATATCGTGAGGAGTTTTACCTTTCAGAATTACATGATAGCGATACAACTGGTTGATCTTGGAAAATGGTGCGGGACTTGGTCCTAATACCATCAGCGATTCGGTTTGGGTAGGTAAAGCATTTTTTTGCAAGCGATTCATCTCTTTACATAGTTCCTGTAAATCGTTATGCTGGAACAAAATTCTTGCCAGACGGTAATGGGGTGGATAGAATAACCTTTTACGAAAAGCAATTTCAGCTTTAGCAAAACCTTCAAAATCTTGCTTACCGGCAAATTGAATAGCATAGTGTTCAGGATTGTAGGTTTGGATGATTACTTCGCCACCTTTATCCGCTCTTCCGCTACGTCCGGCAACTTGGGTTAGCAACTGGAAAGTGCGTTCGGCGGCACGAAAATCTGGGATATTTAAGCTAATATCGGCATTGATAATGCCAACCAGGGTCACGTTTGGGAAATCCAATCCTTTAGTAATCATTTGTGTGCCTAAAAGAATATCGACTTCCCTGCTTTTCATGCGCTGATACATAGTCCTCAAGTTTGTGCGGGAGCTATCACTATCAAGTCTTAGAATTTTTGCCATTGGAAAGAGGATTCTGAGGTTTTGTTCCACTTTTTGGGTTCCCGGAGCTCCATAGGCAAAGCTAAAGGCATTACACGATGGGCAGCGGCGGGGAACAGGGAAGAAAGATCCACAATAGTGGCATTGCATTTCTTCGCGGTCACGGTGGTAATACATGCTGATCTCGCAATTTGGACAAGTAATAAGTTTTCCGCATTTGAGGCATTGCACAAAGGAAGAGTATCCACGTCGGTTTTGGAAGAGAATAACTTGTTCTTTATTCTCCATGCGCATGGCAATGGCAGAGATAAGTTCGGGAGTAATAAGTTCTGGGCTTTCTCCATCTCTAAGATCGAGGATTTTCACGCTGGGCAGACCATAATTTAAAGGTCTTTGCAACAAATAGTGGATTTTGTACTTACCTAAAAGATAGTTATTCCAGCTTTCCAAAGATGGAGTAGCAGAGCCGAGAATTATCTGAGCATTGTTATTCCTTGCTCGCACAATTGCCAAATCTCTTCCATTGTAACGAGGAATTGAGTCTTGTTTATAACTCTGCTCATGTTCTTCATCAACAATAATTAATCCCAAATTCTTGAGGGGTGCAAAAATGGCACTTCGGGCTCCAAGTGCAATATGGCATTCTCCTTTTTGGAGTTTTTGCCACTGAGCAAAGCGTTGAGAATCTGTTAATTGGCTGTGTAAAACGGCAAGCTCATCACCAAAGCTGGAGTCAAAACGATCTAGCATCTGGGGAGTAAGGGCAATTTCTGGAATTAAGAATATTACAGATTTTCCTGCCTCTAGATACTTGCGAATAATCTCAATATAGATCTCTGTTTTGCCGCTACCGGTAACACCATAGAGCAGGTGCACTCTAAATTGCTTGAAATCTTCCAATATTTCTTTGATAGCCTGCTGCTGAGCGGAGTTGAGAACTATATTCTTAGCTTTTGAAGCAGCATTCTTAAGCAACTCCGCAGCGGGCACTTCTTTGGGAAATATCTCGATAATACCCTTTTTTACTAGGGCTTTAAGGCAACTGTAGGAAACATAATTACTAATATCTGCCATAGGGAAGGGGTGAATTTGAGTTTTTATCAGTTCCCATGCCTCGCGCTGTTTCAACGGTAAGCTGTTCTCATCGAATGAAGAGGAGACTATCTTTATGTAATTCTGTATCTTTGGTTTATCTCGATGCCTTAGTTTATTGGTTATCTTTATAAATCCGGCAGCAGCAGCAGCTTCAGCAAGTTGATAGAGGGGGAGGTTGGGGAAGCTCTGGCGCAAACTGCTAATGCTTTTTGGCGTAGAGTTTTTTAATACTTCAAACAAACATTGGAATTCTTCCGGGATTTCTTCAATAGGGCCTATCCAGCTAAGCTCGGAATCCACATCTGTATGTAATTTAGCCGGGAGCATGGCAAATAGAGCTTTGCCAATTGTGCAATGATAGTAATTTGCCATCCATTCTGCCAGTGTAATTAAATCTTCTGGGATAACTGGTTCTGGATCAAGAGCCTCTGCTATGGGCTTATAACGCAATTTTCCAGCAGCTTGTTCGTCAAGGCAGATACCGAGCATCAATTTGCCTTTGAGGGGCACTAAAACTCTGGCACCATAGGCTACTTTGCTTTTGCTACTATAACAAAAATCTCTTGGTATTCCAAGCGGTAACGCTACTTTGTAATAAAACATGATCGTAGAGTGGAAAACAGTGGCATTACTGTCAATATAAAAAAATAGCTCCGCAACATTGCAGAGCCATTATTTATTACAGTTTATTAGTATTTAAGGACGTAATCTAATGGGGAAGGTATACTGCGCTTCTCCATTAACGGTGAATTTCCAAGAATCTACAATGCTCTTAACTTTGGAAACGAAGTTTTCAGGATACGAGCCTGCTGGTATCACCACAGATTCGCGTACTGCTCCATTACTGTTGATAAATAGAGTAATAGTAAAGCTTACTGTTTGGCGAATTTGCGCTTCACGATAGGCTTGCATAATTTGAGCTTGGCGGTCTTGAACCTGTTCGCGTAAACTGGAAGCGACTGCTTTTTCAGACTCGCTAAGACCAGCAATATCTCTTTCGTTGAATGTTGCAACGTTTCTTTTCGCATAATCGGCAGCGATTCTTTGTTGCTCGAGTACATCACCCCAAGCTTTACCACTTGGTGCCAATCTTGAGGCATCGCCGGTAATATGCGTTCCTTGAGCTCCGGTAGGACGATCTGAATAACCTGCTGTGGAAGGTCCACGAGATACAACAGAACCTACATCTCCAAATACTGGAGTACTGGTTGCGCTAAATGAAGATCCGGCACCGCCACCAGTACCAGCAAAGGCACCGCTACCAGTACCAGTACCACTACCTGTTCCACCACCTGGGCGTCGCGCCGAAAAGCCTTCCTGTACCGTAACAATACTA
>JAJBBD010000193.1 GCA_020532355.1 Candidatus Cloacimonadota bacterium
ACCAACTTTCAATAAAATAATAGACTTAGCTGTGGGTTATGTTCAATCCGAGATGCTTGTGTCAGCTGCATTAAATCATAGCCTTGATTTATCTGATTGTACTTTTTACATAGACACGAGAATGACTCTGTAGTAACAACTCACTTTCAGATTTCAGCATAATACCCAGGTAAACCGGTTCCGACACAAATTTGGCCGTAAAGTTCTATATATTTGCCAAAATGTGCCCCAGATGGACTCTATGCGGGCAAATATTAACGCATAAATATTTACACAAGACGATAAACGCCCCTTTCTCCGATTCTTAGGCACACCTGTAGTGTAATTGTTAATTCTCTTTACATTGATTGCAAGTGCAAGCAGCGTGAACCACAGCTTATGTCTGTATAGTCCTCTGAGCCTTGACTTTCCAGCTCTTGTCCTGTACTTGAACTGGCGTATGGTCGCCTCTACGCCACTTCTTAGAGCCTTCCGTTTTTTAGGCACTGTTTTTATGTAAGATAGTCTCAAACGCTTAGATATGTCTTTGTCACTCATGTAATAGGCATACTTCTTAACTGTCTTGAGCCATTTGAGCTTACAGGTTGCTAAATGTTCACATTCTTTACAGATAGAAGGATCGAATAATGCCTTGTGGCTTTTCTTTAGCCTGATGCATTTTACTCTTTGCTTTCCGACGCAGGTCACATAGTACGAATCGTCACATTTCTCAACAAACATACGACCCTCCGACTTAGCCCCTTTTATTCCTGTTTGAACGCTATTGATGGAGTATTGCTCCAATTTTTCGTCCAAAGCAGGACCACCGTATCCGCCATCATAATGGATCTCTTCGAGTTCGGTAAGTCTATCTTTTACAAGATCATCCATAGCGTCTAACAGCATCTTCCCATCAAAAACATTGTTTTGGCATAAAGTGGTGTCGCAGATTAAGTTCAGCTCTGCTTCAGGATCAGCGGTCTCAACTACGTTGCCCACAAAACCCAAGTTATTAACGCCTGATTTGTAGCGTAGTGTCGCTTCAGGATCATCAATGGCTCTGATATCGTTGCTAGTCTTATCGTCAGACGACTTTTTGCTGATTTTGGGCTCATCATCATCACCTGGCTCTACGATAAATTGCTCTTCGAAGATGCGCATAAGCATCTGCCATTCTGCTTTATTTACGTACTTGTCGCCAAAATGGTTGATTATAGAAAGGTAACATTGCCCAACCTTCTGGAACTCATCTTTTACATCATCCGTTTTGAGCATGCTCACATAGTTATCTGCATCATATTTAATATAGTTAGGGTTTAATCCAAAGATATACTCCTGATCTGCTACGTCAATGACTCTATACAATCTCTTAACTGCTTCTATCTGTAGCTGTAATCTATTGTATGCGCATACATTAGTATGAATCTGAGTAGAATCAGTACGGGCAATCTTGGTGTTTACCATAAAAGATTCTATCTGGCTCTGAACTAAACGATTAAATTCCAGATTGAATAAATCTATGCCTGTCTTATCCTGGTACACCCTCAGAGATTGAATAAAATTGGTGATAGTTCGCAGTGAAACAGTGGATTCACCCATGGGTATGCCACAGGCATGCAGCAAGCCTATATGCAAAGACATGCTTTCTTCTAATTCTCGAAAAGTCCAATCAAACAACTCCTTGATAGTCAGCAAGGTAACCAACTGGTTGATGGGAGAGTTTGGGCGCCCGGTATGGCTTGGATAAAGAACACTAAAGCTGCTCTCATCTACCTTTTCGAATACCTCTTTGCGCAAGGTTTTCCAGATTGCCATGTGTGATTTTACCTTTTTGGGAAGGTTGAATTCCCAGTCGAATATGTCTATTTGCTTATGTCTGTTATTTGGCTTATGCATTATATATCCTCACTATCGTTATGTGTGCCATAATGATAGGGCTCTTACATCTGTCAAGAACTTTCTTTACTAATTAGATAGATATATTTCTTGTCCTGGTTTAGAGTTTTTGCCACAGAGTCACTTTCTTGATTGCTTTGCAAGCTGAGCCATGTAATTTATCAAACTCGTCTTGTGTCAAACTGCCCTTTAATATCTTCCCGATCATTCGTTTGATGATATCCGAAGCCTTTGATCTCATAGCTTCGTTGCGATCATTACCCATAATACCGTGCATAGTCCTGCAGAAGTCACGATAAGCCGTATTAATGCATGCATCTATACCCAGACATCCTCCCATGGTCATTAGGGCATAAAATCTAAGTGCGTCTTCTTTTCGCAGTTCTTTTCTCATAACTACCTCCGCGAGTCACCTTTCCATGCTTCTTCTTTCTGTCAATATCATCAGAAGCTGAATCTCCGGACTTTCACTCTATTCCTGCCTATATCGTATTCCGAGAAGCGTTCCAGACAACCTGCCAGAGCATCACAGCCATCGATGTAGCCATCAGGATAGGTAAGGAACTGACTTATTAGGGTTGGTGTGTCCTGACCCTCCGGAAAGAGCACCTTGGCTGTCTCGATGATGGTCTCGGTTCTCTCAATGCGTAGGTTCTTGTTATCCTTGTTATCTATGCGCTTGATTCTGTGCGATATCGGTGGAAGATGACTGTCAGTAGCCCACCTGTCGAAGTCGGCAAGGATACGTGATTGACCGTAGGTGGTTTCACATGCTGCCCGGGCTTTCACTCTGTAGATTCTTTCAAGCTCCTGGTAGGCATCATAGTAGTATCTGAAGAACTTGGTATTCTCTGTCTGACGTATCCAGACGTGGATCACAAAGAACCTGTTACCATCGTAGCCTATAGAGATGACAGCCTTGTAACAGCCCTTCTCTCCCCAGGCAGGATCAGCATAGAGCCAGAC
>JAJBBD010000194.1 GCA_020532355.1 Candidatus Cloacimonadota bacterium
CAATCCTGCGATTGATATGCTCAATCGTGATTGGAGCATCCTGCTTAATAACTGAATGCCTGGAATTGTTGTGATACGGGTGCGTGTGGAGTACTCTTCCATGCGCACCTTTTTTTATTCCCCTACGAGTATAAACCTGGGGAAGAAACTACAGAAAGGATACTATCATGAAGAAAAGAAAGCTTAACAAATTTCTGGAATGGCGGGCCAAGGTAGGCGAAACGAAATACTTCACCCCCAGCAAGGCCCAGCGTAAGGCGGGGGCTGTGGTCATTAAACAACCTGGGACTGACGAATACGGCAAGGTCAAGAAGAATGGCCCCCTGCCTGGTTCTATACGGGGGGTGGGAAATGGATACTTCAGCCATTACTCTCGAGGGTGCATACTGGGCAATGAAGAGCCGCAGGGAACCCCAATCAGCCCCGCCGAAGTTCAAGCGGCGAAAGAACTCATTCGCTCCAAGATCGCCAAAGACTTTAGAATGGCTTTCCTGGTGATAGGCAAGATTGTACGCAAGGCCCAGAACAAAGATCAGGCGTCTATTGACTGGTGCCTGGCCCGCAACATCAAGTTCTAACCCGTCATGGGTGCTCAGGCCCCGTCTGGAGTCTCGGGATTCCGGGCGGGGTTTTTTGTTCAGACATTCGATTCTCTAGCCCCACCGTGGGGACTAGAACCCCTATACCCTTAGATGCAAGAAAGGATTCTATTATGCGCACCAACAAACTGCCAGATCTCTCCGAGTTCCATCAGTCGGGATTCAAACCCACCGCCTGCAAGATCATTCGAGGCCCCCGCCTGGCCCTCGATGAAGTCAGGTACGACCGATGGGTGGTGCGACCGGGGGGCAAGTACAACACCTACCTCCGCAAGGTGGGTAACGAGGGGCTGGTGATGATCTACTACCTCCCCTCGAAAGGTTGGAGGGTGGCGTTCTGTGAAGATGGAGCCCTCTCCAAGGGAAGGGTGCCTGGCCCCGGTTCCAAGCGGGCCAAGAAGACCTGGACGATAATTGACCGGGTCTTTGGGGGGCATAATGAAGCAATGCTCTGGGCAAAGCATCAGAGCTGGTGAGCCGTCAGGCGAACTACCCCGGTGAGCCGTCAGGCGAACTACCCCGGTGAGCTTCAATCAATTCGACTTCTGAATCTCTGGTTTCGGGAGGGCCAGCGGGCCCCCACCTGGGGGCCTAGACTTCTCCCCGCGTTATCGCGGTTCATATAGGTTTCATACGCAGCTAGTTTTGAAACCCCCCTACCCCCGGCTCGGTCCCTCTATTGAATGTGGATCGCCACCCAAAGACCGGGTCGGGGGCTCCTTATTTACCTCCTGAATTAGAATTTCGCTAACCTGCGAGAAAAATCAGGACTTACGTCATTTTAGCCCCTAAAAAGGCCAAAAATTGAAATTCGCCTAACCCATGAGAAAAATAAAGACTTACAGAAAGGAATCCAACCATGAAGAAAAACGTAAAAGGTACACCTCGCAGCTACAGATGGACCAACCCACAGAGTATCAACACAGACCCCTCCGGGCTGGTCTTTAAAATCGATGAGTACACCATCACCTCTCTTAATCGAGGAGTATACGTCCTGGGCCTCCCTGGCGGCAGAATGGCCATATTTGACGGCGACAAATGGTTCACCACCGACAAACTCGAATGGCCGTGGTTGTTCATGGAAAAATGCCCTATGAACCTCCAGCCCTACACCCTCATCGCCCTGGAACAACTGACATTCGTACGAGGGGCCATGGCGGGGGTCAGGCTCCAACACAAACTCTCCTTAGGATACGCAGAAAGCCTGCTCAGACCCCCCTACTCTCCTGCCCTGATGGCAGTACTGCTGGATCTTAATGAGGTGTCGCAATGAGCTTCCCCCAAACCATATTCCTGGCGTATATCATACTCATGGCAATCGTAACACTCCTACCGGTGCTGATAGACTGGTAGAAAGGACGAATATGCTCGTACTGTGCAGAAAAGCAGGCCAGTCGATCATGATCGGTGATAATGTTAAACTCACCATCATAGAGATACACGGCTCGAAGGTCCGTTTGGGCATAGAAGCACCCGCCCAAGTACCCGTGCACCGTCAGGAGATATATGACCTGATACAGGACCAAAAGAACCTAAGTGCTGTAAGCATAGATAGTTAAGGCCAAAAAACATATCTAAGTTGTTATATTTGGCCCCCGGTGGAGTACAAAAAAGACCCCTCGCAGACCCCAAATTGACCTGTTTAAGCTGTTTTGACTACATCTTGACAAGGCCATTTTCGACCTAACTCTATAATGAATATGGGTTTAGGTGCTAAAAACGCATCAAAGTTGTTATATGTCTGCGCCCTGGGGAGTAACGAATACCCGATGAGGTATAAAAGCACGCTTGCAATTAACATACAACAACAGGTAATACACACTATTATGCCACTTTATACCCGATGGGGTGTGTTTGAAAGCAAGCTCGGAGGACTTTATGAACCCTTCCAAAGGAATCGAGACAAAGGCGTACTGGGAACATAAGTGTTCCTTGTGCCACAAGACAATTGTGGCCCTTGGCAAGCCAACATCTGGGTGGGGTTGCAGTGCATGCGA
>JAJBBD010000195.1 GCA_020532355.1 Candidatus Cloacimonadota bacterium
ACCTATCGAAAACTCATATTTAGTTTTAGTAATGCCTGTGCCCGTATTGATACTTATCTCCGAAACTGCAAAATCTGCTATGACTCCTTTGTATCTGCTAGCCAGTACCTTGTGAAGCCATAGCCTACCGTTATATGGGTCATGGAGAACAAAACAATCGCTGCTGACAAAATCTTCATTAACTCTGTATGACGAACCATTGATACCTGTGATCGTATGGGGATCAAATGGCCAACTCGCATCAGGATTCATAACACAGATTTTAGGGTATTTTTCCCATTGATTATTTGAGGAATTTTGAAGATGTTCATTAAAAATATAGTAGTTATCTCCAACGGCTAAATCGCTAATGTGCCTGATCCCACTTCCAGAACCTTGCACTGGCAGCCATTGCCATGGACATATCTCTTGGACGCTCATTCCATCCCTAGAAGGAATCGGTTTTTTCCTAATAGCCAACTGGAATATTGATGAATGAGCTGGAGATGGAAGGTCATCTTGACTGATATAGTATCCAATCACATTCTTTGATGCAACTGGTTTAAAAGGTAGCCACGAGTTGTTCGGATTGTTAACAAAATTACTGTATGATACTTGGCCACCAAAGCCTTCATAATTCGTAAAAGGTCTCCAAACATTACTGAAATTATCAAACCATTGACCCCATGCACCATATGGAGCCCCCGAGCTATCCAGATCAAAATTGTCAGAATAAACAACAACGTCCCTTGCAGAAGCAAGTCTGTACCTTCTAATTCCCGGGTTACTATAGCTTTGAGTTACCCATTGCTTTCCATTGTACCTGCTAAACAATATCTTATTTACATCTATATTCTGCTGACTCCTTTTATAGTTATAGTACTGGGTGAGATTATCAAGAGTAGATTTAGTGTTAATAGACCCTGTGGTTATCCCAGCTTCCAAGACCTGAGGATTATAAAAGTCGTCAGTCCAGCTATACACCTTATATTCTTGAGATGTATTATTTACATATGATTGACGACCAACAATGTAGTCATTACCCGCATAGTTTAAAAAAGCATGGCTTATATTGTCATTTTCGTTGTTATCAAAAATTGGCATATATAGGTGTGAGTATTGCCCACCACCGCCACTAAGGAGTCTCCACTTTTTATCTTGTGATTTACTATACAGCCGGAATGTCCGATCAGCATTGCCGGGGCTGAATATATTCTTATAAGCGAACCAATTGTTGTTAGCCACCATTCTTGTCCAGTTAAAAGATTGATGGATTGTACTCGTACCAGAAGGTCTGTTTGAAAGTGTTGTGTTAATAATCCATCCTTGAGCTAAATCATCCCATTCCCAAAAAAAGAAGCGAGATACTTCAAGATTCAATGAGGTGTATTGATCGGAATTATAAGCAATTAGAAAATCTTTGCCAGATGTCAATCCATTAATATGAGCATAGGGCTGCGTTTCTTCAATATACGGCTGAGTAACTATCCAAGAAGATCCGCCATATAATGATAACTTGTCTTTTCTGTATATTACTACACTAGGGTTATCTACGCCAGAATTTATTGTTGCAAAGAAATCATCTTGCATCGTTATAACAAGGTTCAGGTCAAACTTATCTTGCACGATTTCGTCTATTTCAGAGTCTAAGTAACCGGTGCTGCCCGTATACACATTATGAGAAGTATTGCTGTATGTATGCAACAATCCCGAGGGAATCCAAACTCCATCCCAGAGGAAGGCATAAATCTGAGCCCTTCCCGTGAACTTGTACCAGCAAACAACTATGTAATCTGATCCAAAATACATATAAGGAGTTGTAACAAACGTACCATCAGGAGGCATCAGACCAATTTCTCTGGCTTGAGTTTCAGCTAGTCCATCGCTACTTAGATCAAGTCCTTGAAAAATCGGGGAGTGTAAAATAGAACCGCTGGAAAAGAGATTAGACTGATTGTCCAGATAACTGAAGCCAATTGAAGCACCACTAGGTAAAATCATATTTGTCATTGCACCAAGATTACCAGAGACGTCGTTGCTATACTGGAATGAGTATCTATCTCCCACTTCATTTCGTTCGTTGTAAAAAGAGATGTCAGTAAGCTTTCGCTTTGCGGTTCCATCCCAAGGCAAGACCGAGACATCATAGTTAAATTTTGCCTTGGATATGATAATATTTTCTGAGTAAGTGGTTATGTTATCCAAAACCTTGGAGATAACTTTTTCTTGGTAGGGATCTCCCCAATTTGAATTTTCAGAATTCTCACCATATAAATCTTGGTCTGTAAGCTCTTGTCCTGCTCTACTGACATACTCAAAAACTACCTGTCTACCATATGTATCCGTGATATTTGCAAGATATGATGATCGTGTATATCTTAAAACATGATCAAGACTGGGATCATTTTGAGGTAATGCTCCCATCGTGCTACCGATCCGTCCAACATTGGCTTCGTCAGACATATATTTATAATAGATTTTCTCACCCCATGTGTTTTCAACTGTAGATAGGTTCCATGTTGTGGGGTAACGTTTCTGTCTATCGTTGTCTGTTTGAGTATTTACTAATCCACAGCTGGGTGTCCAAATAGAGTTACCCCACCTTACACCCCATTGAATTGCATTCAACGGTTCATCGTCAAGATTCGTTAAATCTAAACCTCCAAAAGTCTTGGTTGTCCCATTATCATCAACTATCAACCATTTTTCTGAGTCTTGATAGTATGTGATCTTCCATGGGCGATAATTGACAAGTGCAAAGCTCCTTGTGTTCAAGGTATTATCAACGCTAATGCAGGATAGTTCATATGAACCATTGGAATCAACAAAATAATATGTGTCATCGGATGTAGAAGTCGTATTGTTATTATTCACAACAATAGTCTCATAAACCATAGTCCATCCAAACCCTAAAACGCCTGTTGATCTGAAGTGATTGGATTGCTTGTATTCAATGCTAGTATTATTACTATTATATTTTGCACTAACTATAACATCGAGTCCATTTTTGCCTGACAAACTAACAAGAGTTATAGGGAATGAGACATCCCCTGTAAATGTGTTAACAAAGTTACTTGCCCCAAGTTGATTTCTACTGCCATTATCTGTTTGGCTAACCGAAAGTATGTCACTGGATTGAGTGTTGAAAAAGCCTGGATTGTTTTCATCAAGCGATGTGTTAATGCCTTCTTGGCAGTATAACGAGACGTAACAACAGATGAGTATTAATGCGATCAATAAATACTTAAGATATTTCATTATTCCTCCATATACAGAGATGCGTTCTTACCAGTGTTATAACTCAAAATATTACTTTCATACTTACTCATCCTATTGATGTAACCATTGTAGTCATATTTTGAGACTCATGAAACAGGAAGAGGAGTTACGACAGTTATTCATAATCTTTATGACTTACTTGTCCTGTATCAATACTTTCAAACTCTCATTCTCTTTTTTCAGCTCAATCACATGAAGAGTGAGCTCTTCGATCTTTTGGAGAAGCATTGCTTGCACTTCACTGATGTTGATTCCATCTTGGGAAACCTGTTCTGCGCTTGGAATACCCGGAAGATGTCCGTTTTTACTAATGAAGGATTCAACTTCATTCAATGACATCAGGTCATAGTTTTCTTTGAAAACATGATCAGGCCATCCGTTATTATATGTTTTCACATTTATCTCTGTGGCATAAACTTTCCCGTTAACAGCTAACCTGCACCCGGTGGGGAATTCATCAGATCCGATGCCAATACGCCCCGTGTCTAATACTATGAAATCATATGATCCATGAAACCCGGGATTGGGGGTTATACCATGGCCAACAAAATCGTAATACAGCTTGCTATTGATACCTCGCTTGTGAAAGCCTGTAGACCAATAATTACCAGAAGAACCATCCCTCCATGAGAACACAAGCGAATCCGGGCTTAGCATATAGTTCTTTTCCAGTACGACAGAACCGCTGCCATCATCAATAACAATCCCACCCTTAATTGAGCCTTTTACTTCTAACTTCTCGGTAGGGTAGGCAATCCCGACACCCAAAGACCCGTTAATGCTATAGATATCATCCTCTGCAAAGCATGTAGTGATACCGATTGTCAGCATGATCACTGATAACAACAAGGTACGTTTCATTTTTCCTCCTAATAGGAACGTTTTAGTAGTTTATAATATTAACCAAATCAAATAGAGGGAGATACAGGGAAATGATAATAATTGAGATAAACAAGCCTACTGCAGTGATAATGACTGGTTCAATTATAGCTGATATAGTATCAGCAACAGTATCTAGCTCTTTATCATAGAACTCTGCTATGTATACCAATATATCTTCAAGTTTTGCAGTGGTTTCTCCAATTGAAATCATCTCTGGCACCATATCAGGGAATACATCGGTCTGCCTGAGAGAGTATGCAAGGCTCTTACCCTTGTTAACCGATTCAATGCAATGTTCGAGTTTGGTGCGAAAATATGAGTTATGCGAGATTTTAACGCTTACGCGTAGAGAATCGCTTAGTGAATTACCACTCTTAATCAGTAACC
>JAJBBD010000196.1 GCA_020532355.1 Candidatus Cloacimonadota bacterium
TATCAAAAGGATGGTTACCGCCAATTGCTGCATATCGCCTCCAAGTATGGTGGGGCTTTGCTTTGCGATGGCGTGGGCCTGGGCAAGACCTTCATTGCCCTAATGCTGATCGAACGTCTCGTTCAAGACCGTAAAAGGATAGCCATCATAGTGCCAAAATCCACCCGGGAAGCTGTGTGGGAAGTTTTGGTGCGGCAGTATATCCCCTCAGCTAACAGCCTGTTTGGTAACCAAGTCGTAATCTATAACCATACCGATCTGCTAAGAAAGGCATCCGGAGACAGAGATTTTCCCGCCGAGTTTGATCAGATTCGCGATCACTGCGATGCAGTCATCATTGATGAAGCTCACCATTTCAGGAACCTGACCTCAAAAAGAAACGAGAAGCTATTTGAGATAAGTGCATCCAAGATAGTTTTCCTGCTCACTGCCACCCCAATTAATAACAGCCTGTTTGACCTGCAGCACCTGATGGACTTCTTTATCCGCAAGAGGGATAACCGTTTTGAGAACCTAGGAATCAACAGCATCAGAGGCTATCTGATCCAAAAGGAACGAGCAATCAGCACTTTGATGAATCCCGATAGTTCAGAGACAATGCTGCAGTCCGATTATGACGTAATCAATGCTGAAAGAATACTGCGTGACGACACATTGTTCCGGGAAGTTGTGGTGCAAAGAAGCAGGTCCTATGTGCGCCAGCGGGAAAAGTCGTCATCTGTGAACATCCAGTTCCCCGACCGTCAGCCTCCCCGCGTGGCAGACTACTCATTGAAGGCTACCTATGGTGGGCTTCTGGATGAACTCAAGCGTGTTTTTATGACAGATGACCCTTTGCTCAAATTCCCCATATACTTCCCCCTGGCATATCGTTACAAGCCCTCGGACAAACCTGAAGACCTAATGGCTGAAAATCAGCAGAAACAATTGGTCGGGCTAGTGAGGACGACTATACTGAAGCGCTTTGAAAGTTCGTGGGTAGCTTTTCAATACACCTGCGAAGACCTGTTACTCAAATACATCGCCATCTATAAAGAGCTAGACCCTGCCAGGTATGCAAAATGGCAGGAAGCAAACTCGCTGTGGTTGTATACTGTGGAAAAGCATATGGCGGAACGATATGAGCATAAGTATTCGCCTGAAGATACTGAAGAAGAGGACTTTCTGGCAAATCTGATCACTGATCCGGATTTTCATCTTGATAAGCGTTTGTTCCGGATCAAAGATCTGCTGGCGGATATGGAACAGGATATGAACCTCCTGATCAGCTTTCTGGATCATTTAAAAAATACCAGCTCAGAGCATGATGAAAAGGTCCAGAGATTGAAGGCTTTGGTGACTGGAGATCCTTTACTGGGCAAGCACAAGGTGCTTATCTTCACCGAGTACCGTGATACAGCCAGATACTTGTATAAGGTGCTGAATGACTCAGGCGTAAGGAACCTGTTCGAGATCGACAGCAGCACCAAGGTCGACCGTCTGGAAGTGATACGCCGTTTTGCCCCTTACTATAATTACTTGGATGAAAGCACACATCAAAAAGCGCTAGCTTATCCCATCAGGGTTCTGATTACCACCGATATCCTGGCTGAGGGACTGAATCTGCAAGAAGCATTTCTGCTGATCAATTATGATCTGCACTGGAATCCTGTCCGTTTGATGCAGCGCATTGGCCGCGTGGACAGAAGAATGAATCCCCAGGTTGAAGAGAGAATCCTGGCTTCCAGGCCGGAAGAAAAAGACTTGAGGGGCAAGATGTGGTTTTGGAACTTCCTGCCACCTCGTGAGCTGGAAGACATCCTCAGCCTCTACAACCGGGTATCCCACAAAGTCCTGAGAATATCGGAAACAACCGGTTTGGAAGGACAGCAGCTGCTGACACCGGATGATCACTTTAAGACCCTGAAAGACTTCAATGCCGCTTATGAAGGTCAGCCCTCTACGGAAGAACGGCTGCGTTTATTGCTCAATGAAGCATTGAAGCAAAATCCCGGTCTGGAAGCGAAGCTTGAGGATCTGCCATTCAGGCTTAGCTCGGTGCGAGAGACTCCCACTGGGACCACAGGTATCTTTGCCTGCTATCGCTTACCGGCAATTCAAAGCGGTGTGGGAACTGAACTGGGAGAATTGAAGTGGTATTTCCTGCCTGATGCATCAGACACAATAATCAGTTCAATGGAGCTGATCGATAAAATTATCGTATCTCAACCTGAAACCCCTAGATCCTATGGCCGAAACTGTGATTACATCAGGGATAGGTTACTGCTGATAGAACGCCATGTTAAAGCGATCGAACTTAAAAGCCGTCGTTCTGTAACCATGTCACAAATGGGCGATACTGCTAAAGATTACAGCGGATTGAGGCTAATAGCCTGGATGGACGTAAACAAAGACGAAATTGAGACCACGAAACCGGAGTATCAATGAACAAAAAGAAGCAAAAGAACCAAAACACGATCAGACCAGTTCAAAAGGATTCCATAGCCGAAGTTCGATGCGAAGAGGATTTTGTTGAATTCTTGCGTAGAGAACTGGAGTGGCCTATACCTTATAACATCCAGAAACTGAGCGATGTTACAATCCCGCACGATTTACAGAAAGATTTTGGCTTTGATCCAGTTGAAGACCGCATTGCCATTTCCCGCTTGCTGAATCTGACCGATGACCA
>JAJBBD010000197.1 GCA_020532355.1 Candidatus Cloacimonadota bacterium
TCACTTGAAAGCCCTGGCAAGATGCCAAAGTTTGCGTTTACTGGTGAGAAAGCACCTTTTAATGGAGCTTGAAGCAATCTTCTCCAGAGTTGACCCAACATCGTTTCTTCCGGAAGCTCGTGCAGTTCAAGACTAATAATTTTGGCGATTAGCAATCCGCTGGCGATGCATTCCACATAACCTTCCACTCCACTGAGTTGCCCAGCAATCCAAACATCTGGGTTAGCTTGCAGACTGAGATTTTGGTTTAAGATTGCCGGAGAATTGAGATATGTGTTTTGATGAATGGAGCCAAAACGAAGAAAAGTAGCGTCGGCAAGACCCGGAATCATCCTAAAAACTTTCTTTTGTTCCGAGTAACGCAACATAGTTTGACAGCCAACAAGATTGTAAGCGGTAAGATCTTTATTCTCAGCCCTAAGTTGCAATACAGCAAAAGCCTTTTTTCCGGTTGCAGGTATTTCCAATCCCATAGGTCTCATTACTCCATGACGCAAGGTATCTTTTCCTCTTTGGGCAAGTTCTTCGATGGGCATACAGTTTTCATAGAAGCTAAATTTGTCACCGGCAAAGAATTCATTTTCAAATTCATGAGCCTCATGCTTTTCGGCAAGCAACAAGGCTTCTACAAAAGCGTAGTATTCTTCTTTAGTAAAAGCGCAATTCAGATAATCTGCATCTCCTTTATCGTAGCGAGCTTTGGCATAAACAAGATTTCGATCTATGGTATCGGCATCTATGATGGGAGCGATGGCATCAAAGAAAAAGAGCTGTTTTTCGCCTAGAGTATTCTGCAAATAGTGCATCATAGATTTGGATGTTAGCGGTCCGGTAGCAAGTACTACTTTGCCCGCAGGAAAGGATTGAGCTTCTTTACGGACAATTTGAATATTAGGATGTTGATAGATGTGCTCACTTACTTTTTGGGCAAACAAGCTGCGGTCAACTGCCAGAGCATGTCCAGCGGGAACTCTGCATGCTTCGGCAATATTCAGGAGGATGGAATCAAACAATTGCATTTCGGCTTTTAGTAAGCCTGCTCCCGTGTCTAAGCGAATAGATTTTAGGCTATTACTACACACCAATTCGGCAAAATAATCGGTCTGATGCGCTTCAGTGTTGGTATTAGGGCGCATTTCCAAAAGTTGTATCTTAAACCCACGTCTTGCAAGCTGTAATGCCGCTTCCGAGCCAGCGAGCCCGCCCCCGATAACGCTTATCAATTCACTCACAATTCACGCTTGATCATCGTAATGTAACCATCCAAATCCTTAAATCCCATACTGGCATAGAGATGCCTTGCCGCAGGGTTATTTTGGTGGACTTCCAACTTCGCCTGATAACCAGTAGCTTTGGCAATTTTAAGAGCTTCTGCCAAAAGTCTGCGCCCAATGCCCTGATTTTGTCGATCTATGGCAACTGCCATGTGATGTATGTATAACCTGCGGTAATCGTGGTTTGTCCAGACAACACCACAAACCTCTGTGTCAATTTCGGCAGTAATAAGTGTCCCGGTATTGGCCAAAGAAAATTGGATAGTATCGAAGCTATCGGCACGGGCGGGGTTGGTAACTCCAGTTTCCTGCCAAATATGGATTATGTTTTCGTAGAGCTGTTTACTAAGCTTGTGATGTTGGGTAATAATCATATAATAGATTGCCTCATAAATATTTCTGGATTGCGTGTAAAGCGGAATACGGTATCGAATTCAACCTGGTATAAAACGGAATAATCATCATCGACCAGTAGTATATAGCGCTCATCAAGAAACTTTGCAAAAGTAAGCTTCCGGGTTTTGTTCTCAATATCGGTTATCCAAACGGTGCAATAGGGATCTTTAAAGAAATTTCTGAATTCTGGATCGTCACCGCTAAGGAAGGAATGGCTGATAAAGTTCTGCAATATGCTTACGATCTTTGTTAGAGCAAAGTTCTGAAAGTACACTTCAAAATCGTGTTTGGCGTCTTTATAGTACCATCGACCATTATCTCGCCTAAGAGTGTAGGTATTCTTGGTGTGAGAAACTTTTATCTGCGCCAGTTCATCTTCCCAGTATTGGAGAATAAGGGGACTGCGCCAATTTACGATTTGAGGGGCAAAACGCTGAACAATACCGCTTTGGGTTTGGAAAATCTGATTGTCGTTCTCACGGCGGAAATAATCCCACGCATTTCCGATATTCCCAAGCATTAAGTGCTCCTCTTTTCCGGCAGCCTTCAAGCGGATATGAAGTGCTTGAGAATCATCAAGATTGTAGATATTAGCGGCGCTTAGGTCCATACTAACCGCTGTATTATTATATATTCCGTTTACTACATCTCGGAAGAATTCTTTTACCATCAGAGTGTCGGCAGGCCAAATAACAGGATCGGTAACTTTCCAGATGCCATTTTCCAAAATCAGTTCTACTTTGTTAACGCTATCCCAAATTTCTATATGGTCGACCAAATCGGCTTGTATATTCATCAATGGCACCCGGTTACGGCCTGAATCTCTGGATCTAAGTACCAGATATAGAGCTACTAAAACTAAGAGGA
>JAJBBD010000198.1 GCA_020532355.1 Candidatus Cloacimonadota bacterium
TCCCCATAGCTCTGCGGATGTTTTGGGTGGCGGGTATAAGATGATTATTTGCCATGTGCCTTTCGATGTAGGCTATATCCACTTTTTCGGGATGCTTGGTTTTGAACAGGCAGAAGCGGAAGACTTGGCCAATATATTAAAGCATCGTGAGAGGAGTTGATTAGGATTCTCGACCCCCCTAGTGATCTCATGAATGGGTCAACAAACATTTGCTGGGATGCTAATTTATCATTAAGGTAAAAGCAATGGCTAGATTGGAGTCAAAAAAAGGGGATTGCAATCAATCCCCGTAGAAATTCAGGTTCCTTATAATTAGGATCCGAATCCAGCTGGTGCAACATTAGCAGTCGTAGTAGTATTGACTGCGTCAATAACTTGAGCACTTATACTGCCTGCAGGGAGAGTAACAGTAGTCCTAACTGCAGGTTTTTTGGAATCTTTTTCTTCTTTTCCAATTCCATATACATATACAGTAGTAGCGCTATGAGGAACTACAATATAGTCGCCATTATCGTTATCTGTTACATCATCGCCCCATCCAATAAATCCACCAACTGCATCAGCATCCATAGTCGCGGTCGGTTGACCAGCTCCGCCTTGTGAAATCGGAGTTTTGAAATATTGTACTATCTGAGAGGCATAGCTCTGTGCATCAGCTGCGATAGCTGATTTGTTTGCACTGTAAGACTGGTTGTTGAACATCTGGATACCTACCGCGATGGCGGCACCCACGATAATTACGCTCAGTACGTAGACTAAACTTGTGATAAATAAACATGAATGCTTGATTCAATTCATCATTTTGTGGAATACAATCTCAAAGCATGGTCTGATTGAGATTCCTCAATTAATGGCAGATAATTGAATTTATCCAATTTAAGAGTAAACTCATTCCACCCAAAGTAGCGAGTGAGACCATCATAATGAAGAACATAATCTACCTTATAGAGATCAAATAATTCATTTTGGCCATCCTCAACTGTATTGGGAGGGGTAAGAACATAACCATGATTAGTGTAAAGGTTATAGCCTACAATATTGCTCATAATGATAGCATCTTCAGATATACCATGCTTGGCGAGGATATCATCAGCTGCGTGGAAAATGTGATCTCTTTCCTTGGCACAAACAGGAATCCACTGCACAAAATTGGCAACGCAATAGATCTGGAAAAAAATAACTACCATTGCCAAAGAATAGCGTGGAACAAGTTGCTTATCATTACACAATGTCAGCAAAGCCTGCTCCAACATAATTGCAGAGTACATGATCAGGGGAACAAATAATGGAAATATGTAACGAGGATTTGGAATTCCGCGGCTGAAGGCATATATCCCGATATTAAGAAGCAAAAGCATCCAAATGGCTTGTTTGATGCGATCATTGGGGTACGCTGCCAAATAGAAGATTGTAAATGGTGTAAGTAGCCCCAAGTTGCGCCAATCCATTGCTATGGTAAGTATCTCTCTCATAACAGAGATAAACATCTTTGGTGAAAATATGAATCGTGGTAAAGGTGATGTATCCAAGCTAAGGCCGAGATATGGAAAACTATGACTAAATGAAGCCATTGGGGGAGTATCCATAACATAGAATCTTAATCCATACCACAATCCTGTAAAGGCAATAAACATACCGGTTACAAGAAAAAATCTCTTGAAGTTACGGCATAAAAAGAGATGGGCAAAGAATGCTACAGCCATGGGCATATTGGCTCTCTTAATAGTAAATAGCGATGCCAGAGCGAAAGCATATAGAATGTAGTGCCATTTTGGGAAATTGTCGTTGTTTACAATGAAACTGTGGTATGCAAAGATAAGGACAAAATTGAAGAGAGTATAGCTTTCAAGCCAGGCACCAAATGAGTATTCATAAAGAGTGAAGCTACCTCCGACCCACAGTATTGCTATAAAATAAGCATATTTCTTGTCTGGATATCGCTGTAACATAAAACGATAAATGATAACAAGGGACAGGATGAAAAGCAGTAGATTCAGTATGTTCACACCAGTCATATAGTGTTCTTTCCCTGTAATCAGATATATGCCGCTCATCATATAAGTATAGATCGGGGCTCTACTCCATCCCTGATAACGGTTCCCATGTTCATGTACATAATCCCGCAATTTATCACTATTCATATCGTAGCGACAAATAGAGCTTACATAGCCCTTACCTTCGGCAATGTTACGAGCAGTTTCCATGTATATAGATGAATCACTGCCCGTAATATTGGGACTCCACAGTATGAGTGCCGGGATTCGGTAAAGGATCAGAAATAGAATCAATAGAATTATGTGTTTATGTCTGGCAAACATATTACCTCTTACTTTTCGTTAAGTTATTGACGTCAATCAATTTTATGCTATTCATGGAAGTCAAGATTGGAGCTGCTATTTGTCAAGTGCTTTATGCACTCGCATTCCCCCATTTTTTAATCCAGCCTTATTTTCTATTGCCAATGATCTCTATAAAGAGTCACTGAAATCTGCAAATAGCGATCACTTGGACAAAATAGGTAAGTCTAAGA
>JAJBBD010000199.1 GCA_020532355.1 Candidatus Cloacimonadota bacterium
TGACCATGCTTATCATGATCATGCGTTCCCCATTGTGGATCTACTGTGTGCATATCACTTCCATCCAGAACAGGCACAAGCAACGGATGCCCATTATTAACGCCATTGTCAAGGATGCAAATAGAAGTGTTGGATTTCGAAACAGTAACACGATTAAGGAGGTCTCTTACCCATTCTGACTGATCCCAGTTCTTAAGAGATAGGAGAAAGTAAACTTCTTTTGCTTTTCTTAACTCAGCGATGTCGTCAGAATTTTCGATCAGTGTATCTATTTGAGCTCGATTGACCTTTACAACCTTTATACTTCTTTCGGGGAAACGGATGGAATTCGGCTTCGACGGAATATCCTTTGTTAATAACAATTCTTCGAACCGGTTGACAACCACGTCAGTATCACTACTCAACCATACTTCACACCACTCGGGAGAATCTGTTGGGATATCAGATTTATCATCTTGCCAAAATGATGGTAGCACAGCCATACGGACATCTGAAATGCTGTTGATTAGATTACGGTTCTTAGGTTTTCCGCTTCTGTTATCAACTTCAGTGGCGTACTTCTCGAGTTTTTTTAAGAAATGGCTCTTTTTTGAATGGGCCATATAAACAGTGGCGTAGGTTATTCTGCCTTTGTTTGTATCCTCTTGTCTAATATTGAGTAATCGCACTTGCTTTGAGCGCATGTCCTCAAGGCTTCTTGTCACCAAAACAGCCCCAGGGTCACTCTGGAATTCAATATATACCCCATTTTTTGTGGCGTGAGCAACGGCTTGACGATTAACGCTTTCCTTCCAGGCTTGGTCAAACTGAGAACGAAGGAATTGACTATGAGGTATCCGCTCTCTTTTTGGAATTACGCCCTCTTTTCCTCCTGATGAGGTACTGGTGTATGGCATTGCAACTGGGGGAGTATGAATAAACAAATGACGCAGTTTCTTATCACTCACTTTTTACCTCCAAGTTTGTTGGCAAGCCTCTTTTCTCTCATTGATTGAGATTAACAACTTACTTACTGTAACCTTGTTTGTTCCAGCCAGAATGGCGTTCTTTAAAGAGTCTCTGCATGCTGCGACAAGTTCGGCCTGGCTTAGTCCTTCGCTCTCTTTCAACACTTGTTTCTTGGCAAAGTTTTTGTTGATGAACAGACCAAGCGTGTTTTTTATCAGGATTAATCTTTCTTCTTCATTCGGCTTATCGTAATAGAGAACATCGTCGAACCTACGGAAAAGCGCTCGATCTAAAAGTTCGGGAGTATTTGTGGCTGCAAATATAAGACTATCCGATACATCCTGCTCAATAAATTGCAGGAAGGAATTCAATACTCTTCGCATTTCTCCAACATCGTTATCCAGTGACCTTTCTCCTCCGATAGCATCAAACTCATCGAATAAGTACACGCCATTTTCCATTTGGATCAGATCAAATATTTGCCGCAGTTTTGCGCCCGTCTCACCCATAAATTTTGTGACAAGACGGTCAACTTGAACCGTATGCAATTGTAGATTCAACTCATGCGCAATCACTCTTGCTGTCATAGTTTTACCAGTTCCTGAGGGTCCAATGAGAAGGATCTTTCTTCTGTGCTTCAAGCCATGTGATTTCAATCTATCCTGTTGTCTATACTCATGAACGATCCGGCCTAATCGCTGTGTTAATGGTTCAGAAATGACCAACATGGCCATTGATTCAAATGGATCATCCGTCAATACTAACCCTCTTAGGTCTTGTGGGAAAGGTATAACCCGAGGTCCCTTTTTCCGCTTCTCCGCATTAACGATTTCCCGTAAATCATTCGCCAATGAAGCATGACCTTGAAGGGCTTCATGAGCTGCAATTTGGAGAACAACTGAAAAAAACCTGTCCTGGCTATCGCCAAAGTGTGACTTAACCAGCGCTTTTATTTGCTCTGCTGTTGCCATAGTAAACATCCATTCATTTCTTTCATAATTACAATCTTTCGACTGGATAGCTTCCGGTCAATGTTTTTTCCCCGACTCCGGTCTAATCAGCCGGGGTATCATTGTATCTTGGATCGCAATTTTCGAATCCAAGATTAGACCCGCTACCATTGGCCATAATCTAATCCCTATTTCTTTCTGCGATTATAAGGTGATTGGTTAGTTGGCTTCAGAGAAACACTCAATTGTGAGGCTTTTGATCTGATTGAATCTTCTGATCTCCCCAATTTATGTGCAATAAGTCTGGTGGGAGTATTCCCCTTAGCAAGATCTTTCATGTTTTTAATCTCACTGTCTGTCCATTGCTTGCCCGAGTTTGTAGCTTTTTTTGCCATTTCTTCCTCCATGGTCTCAGTCTATCTTACAAACAAAGAAAACAAATTGCTTCCTTATTTGCACGAAACAGATGTGCTGATTTCTGTCAACCTCAAATTCTGCAGACATTTCCCCATTTTACCAGAACCTTCTTTTGACTAATGTTTCTCACACCTAAGTCATTGATAAACCTTGTGTATTGAACGCAGGTATTCACGCAAGCTGTTTCTTAGAAAGGAGATAGCTATATTCCGAAATACTTGAAATATCTAATTCCTCA
>JAJBBD010000200.1 GCA_020532355.1 Candidatus Cloacimonadota bacterium
ACCGGCATCCGTATCCTCCCAGAGGGCGATCACGCAATTATCCGAAGTGTGTATATAATTCCCTTCCCAGTCCACTTTCCAGGCCTTGCGCAGGGGCACTTCCTGAGCTGAAATCAAAAGAATGACTCCTAAGAGCAAAATTAGCATAATGCTACGTTTCATGATCTCCTCCTTACGGGATATTGTGTTAGTCTATCATTTAGATGATGCAAAAATCATTCCAAATAACTGAAAAATAAGCAATTTGAAAGAGAGTTGCAAAAAGGGGCGAATCGAAATCCGCCCCTATATCATGGCAGTGTAAAACCGCCGTTAATGCTTTACTTTAGTAGCAGCATGCGGTGAGTGCTGTGCACCTTGCCGGCTTCAAAGCGGTAGAAATATACGCCACTGCTGAGCTCGCGACCGCTTTCATCCTTGCCATCGAAGGCGAGGTTGAAGTAACCCGGACCGGCATGCTCTGCATTGAGCCGGCGCACCATCTGTCCACGGTAATTAAAGATGCTGATCTTCACCTGAGCCGCTTCTGCCAGAGAATAGCGGATATTGGTGTTCGGATTGAAGGGATTGGGGAAGTTACCCAAATTTTGAGTGATTTCCGGGATTATCGGGGCGGGTTCTTCCGTATCGGAATGCGTATGCACAGTTAGCGGGCCAAAGAACCCTTCTCCACCGTTGAAATCGCTGTTCATCAACCAGTAGTAATATCTGCTATTGGGCTGGACTTCCTTGTCTTTGTATTCATAGCTTTGCGTCTGAGAGCTATTTGCCGCTTCAATGAGTTCAGAGATAGCCAGCGCCGAGCTAAGTTCTTCATTCTCACTACGCAATACGTAATAGCCCAACACGCCAGTTTCGGTAGCGGTAATCCAGTTCAGTTTCACGGCTCCGCCACTCATAAAGACGGCCGTGAAGGATGAAAGGGTAACCGGCAGAGTGTTTTCGCTGCTATCGGAGAATACGATGGTGAGTTCGGAAGCCCTCTGCTTGCCGGAGCTTACTATGAAATCTACGGTAGAAGCAGTCCAATCCTGTGTGGCATAGACCACACTCCAATCTCCGCCAAAACTGTAGGCGATGGTGGGCGGAATAAAACCCAGATTGTGCTCGATCACTATGTATGAATTCACAAAGCCATCGGCGGAGAGGATGATCTCCAGTCCGGCATTGGTAAAGGGGCTTCCTGCAGAGGCATAACCCACCGCATAGCCCACTTGAGCTCCGCTTACGCCATCGATGATCAGCGAAGGATTGATGAGATTCTCACCATCGTTTACTTCGGGCAGATCGATCTCGCTTTCACCATTGATGATCAAAGCAATATCCTGGCTTTCCACATCCACTATGCGGATGTTATCTATCGCAGCAGGTGGTTGTTTACTTCCGCCAGCGTCATTTTCCCATGTGAAGACCAGGCGTTTGGTGCTTCCGGCAAGAGCTTCCGGTAGAGCGATATTGGCATTTTGCCAAGCGGTTTGAAGCATCAGCGGACTTGCTAACAAGTTTCCGGAACTGAGCAGAGTGCCCGCCACAGGATTTACGGTAGTATCCACAAGATACACTTGCAGAAAATCGTAATTGCCAGGTCCAGCTTCGCCATTGGCTTTCCAGTTGAAGCGCAGATAGAAATCCTGGCTTGTTTCCGGGAAAGCGATATCGGTATAGAAATGGCTGATGGATGCTTGATCAACATCATAGCTGTTGGTAACGCCGCCATCGCTACTGATATAGATACTCTTGATACCCGTGTTGGCTGTAGCTTCACCGATACACCAGCCATTGGTCTGAGTTCCGTTTAGGATGAACCAATCTGAATCAACGGTCTCAAATCCATCCACAAAGGGAGCCGTAAGAGGTACGTAGGCGCTACCGGAGAGCGATACTTGGTGGGCAGTCCTGCTGCCACGATCATCGGTGATAAGCAGGGTTCCGGAGAAGGTGCCCTCTTCCGTGGGATTGAAGTTAACTGAAACAGAGATGCTCTGGCCATGGCTAAGATACTCCGGGTAGCCGTTGGTATCGGTCAGGCTGAAGCAAGTGTCTGCATTCTGCAGTTCTACTTGGGTGATGCCGAGGCTGCCTTCTCCGATGTTGCTGATCGTAAAGCTTTGCTGGGCACTTGTTCCGGCTAAAATGCTGCCGAAATCCTTGGATGTGGGGCTAACGCTAAACTCCGGATCCGCCGCCAGGGGTGTAAAGATCAGCTTCAGATTGGGTCTGGTAGTAGAAATGGAGCCATAGGCGAAGACGTTCGTCTGATCAGTACTATCGTTACGACCGTATCTATACCCGTTGGTAACCGTGCTATAACGCACAGTCCCGCTAAGGTCATAACTTGACAAGAGACTGAACGCGGTATCCACCACGATGTTGTCCACTCCATTCCACAAGAAGGGAGTATCGAGGGTGAGCATGTCCCAGCCGGTAGCGGGGGCGTAACTGGTAGTGCTGTACACAGTGGTCAGCCCGGTCTGCCAGCTTGCCACGTTGGTCGCAGCAGTATGCTTCATGCGGACTATGAAATTGGGCAGACTATGGATCGGCGCGTTCACCACATCAAAGCCAAGCTGAGTGATATTGATGGGCCCGACAATCCCTGCCACAGCAAGCTCTGCCGCAGTGTAAACCGATTGGCTGTGCAAGGACTTAAAATAGATGTTGATCGGGCAGGCAGAAGAGATTCCAGTGGTAGTAGTTTCGGTGCCCAAGGTTGCTTCCAGCGGTATGCCTGCTGTCACATTGACGGAGTTTGAAGGCTCGGATTCTCCACCTGAGTAAACGGCGGTTACATAGTAGGAATATGATGTGCCATTGGAGACGTTTGTATCCTGATAAGTGGGGTTTGCCGCGGTGCCCAGCGGTGAACCGTCGCGGAACACATTGTAAGAAAGCACATTCACCGATGGAGATTGCCAGTTTAAGGTGATGATATTATCGCCGGGCGTACCGGTAAGAGATAGCGGAGGCGCAAAGTATTCACTCACGGGCGGTAAGACGATGTGATCGATCCAGACGCAGTCCGAGCCGGAGTAGTGAGAGTCATCCTTCGTGTATCTCCAGGTGAAGGTTCGGTTTCCGGCGCTCACCGGGTAGCTGGCCAGAGTCCAGGGAACTGTTCCAGAATCCTCTACTTGCTGCACGCCGTCAATCAGAAAAGCGAACTTGTCATAACCGCTTTCGGAAGAGACTTTGTAATAGAAACTGATGGTTCCGGCTGCGGAAACAGTCTGGGTGAGGCTCAGATCTGTTTCACCGTAATGACCGATCGCACCGGATTTTGCTGCGTAAGTTCCGGAGTACTTTTCGGCACTTTGTACAGTCCAGGGGACTGCGCTGGTATTCAGCCAGAGATAGGCAGAGAAGTCTCCGCTTTCAAAGCCTTCATCGGCAGGCGCCAAGAGGGTGATGTTCACGCTGTTTTCAGCAGTATTGCTGTTATTATCAGTAGCAATAGCTTTGATAGTATGGCTTCCCGCACCGGCAAAAGCGGTATCCCAAGACCAGCTATAAGGGCTGGTGGAATCCGTAAATTGCCAGACATCATCCAGATAAAAAGCCACTTGGGTGATGAAGCCATCGCTATCGGAAGCAGTAGCGTTTACGGTGATGCTGCTACCCAGAGCGTGGGTGCTTCCAGAAGTGGGGGCTGTGATGGCTACAGTGGGGAAACCGGTATTCAGCGACATAATGGCATTGTAAACATTCACCATCCCGTAACCGGTATAGCGATCCCAGCCAATGCCGCCATCGATGGTCATATCCGTGGCAGTACTGGTCATTACATCGCGCAGCTCCGCAGGGGTCAGGGTGGGGCTGTGGGAGAGGATCAAGGCCGCAGCACCCGCCACATAAGGAGTGGCGCAGGAAGTGCCGTTGAAATAAAGATCATAATTGCCGCTTGCATAGCCGGCACTTCCGGTGATATCTGTGGTGGGAAGAATCGTGGGACCCATGATATCTACCGCATTACGGTTATCTTGGATGTCCACTCCATAGTTCGATCCCCACCAATACTCACCATCAGACGAAGAAGGACTTTTGCGCTCTCCTGAAGGGCTGGCTGCGCCTACGGAGACCACTCTTTCGTGATTTGAAGGGTAATCAATAGTAGCTTCGTCAGCGTTGGCGGTGGCGGCAAAGAGGCTTAAGCCGGCATTGTAAGCATATACAATGGCAGCGTCGGTGCTGGGAATATCCCCTTGAACCGTGTCCTCAGCACCAAAACTCATGCTGATGATGTGAGCGCCGTTATCCGCAGCGTGGGTAATGGCGTTGTTGATGGAAGTAAAAAACAATTCACCGTTAGAATCAGCTACTTTGAGGGGCATCACGCTGCATCCTCCCGCGATTCCGGCTACACCAACACCATTATCTGCCCTGGCGGCGGCGATTCCGGCACAAGCAGTGCCGTGTCCTGCATCTGTAGCATCGTCCATGGGATTGCTGTCGTTATCACCATAGTCATAACCGGTAACCAATCTGAGGTCTTCATGCGCAGTATCCACACCGCTATCAATGATGGCGATGATGATGCTGGAGCTTCCGTAACCTTGGGCCAGATCCCAGGCTAATTGCGCGTCGGAATCAAAGCCGACAGTGCCCACTCCGGGACCTGTGTGGCCAGAAGGAGTATGTCCGGGCAATTGTGCGGTATTGTTGTGTCCCCATTGTTTAGTGTAATGGATATCGTTCGGCACCGCAGTGGTGTAGGCGTAGTATTCCGGCGTGGCTTCTTCGATATAGCGGCTTTGCCGGAAGGAAGCAATAGCGTCTTCCACGCTGCTGCGGCCATCCAGACGGATCAGGAACCAGTTGTCCCAGCCGGTTTTATCTGCCCAGGCCTGGTCTTTCACCTTGCGGTGGGCGCGGATGATGGTGGTTCCACCTTTCACGCTGAGCAATTGATCCAGTTCATTGATGCCAAAAGTGCTGGTCTTTGCATATAGCGCAACAGGAAGATTGCTGCGTG
>JAJBBD010000201.1 GCA_020532355.1 Candidatus Cloacimonadota bacterium
CTATAGCGTATTTTGCCCACATACTGGGCATTTATAACCGGTATTGCCGCTGCTTTGGGAAAGAATAGAAAATGAATTTTTACCCGCGGATGCAGTTTGTGAACCACATTCAACACGGGTGTAAGCATAATTAAATCTCCTATTCCCCATGTGTGTACAATAAGAATATCCATTTCTGTTGCAGTAGCCATTCCCCTCATCTCGGTTTTACTCTGCATTTTTGCGGATCCTCAGCGTCTCCAAGCTTAGCTTCCATAACTGCCTCCAATCCTGAGACTTGGGTATTAAATAAGCCAACATTCTCCCCTTAGTAATTTTTTCTTCATAGGCAATTATCAGTATAAACCACATAAAATAGGCAATACTTGTAGATAAAGCTGCCCCATAGATTCCCATCAACGGAATCAAAGCGTAGTTCAATGCTAAATTAAGGAGCAGAGCGATGGCAGGCAGTATAATGCTTATTATCGGAAAGCCTTTGCTGTTCAGATAGTTATTAAACAAGGAACCAAAGCTTAACCCGTATGTTGCCGGCATCAACCAAAAATAGACATAATACACTGGGACAAACTGTTTTCCGAACATAGTGCTCAAAATGAACTTACCTGCAACCACAAATCCGATATTGGCCAAGCTTAACAATACAAAAAATACCATCAGCATCTTCTTCATGACCTGCCATTTCTCCACCTCATTATCTGTATCGGACAATCTAACAAGCAGCAAACTGCCTACGAGGTTGGAAGCCATCTGTAGCAAATCCACGATATGAGAAGCTATTGAATAGATGCCTACCTCACTGAATCCAAGCATTTTTTTCACGAAAACAATATCTACTTTCAGCAGCAGTAGGATAAACATCGAGGAAAGGAAAACTCTAAAGCCAAAACCATAGGAATGATATATGAATTTCCAATCAAATACTTTTAATGGATTGCCCCACTTATTTTTAACAATAAGATACAGGATGCTAATTGATAAACCTATTACCATCGCCAACATTGCCAATTCAAGTTTTTCGGCGCCGGAGATCAGCAGATACCCACTCAACACAATTGCCAGGCAAATCATGGAATTGAGCATGTATGCAAGCGAACTATCGAATACTTTATCCATCCCCAGATACAAGCCCTGAAGCTGCATTAATGCCTTAGTCATGGTTATAAAACACACCAGCAATAGCAGGCTTGCCATGCTGAATGATGATCCCAATAAGCTGTTCCAGAAATCTGTAAAACCCACACATAGTAGGACTAACAACAATGTTTCAACTAAGAAGCAGAGTATTGCCCATGCGAACAAACTGGGAATTTTATCAGGATGCTTCCGGATCAGATATGGATAGCTTCGATACAGCCCAAAATCAAGGATCACCCAAGCAAACCCGCCAATGGTAATAAGATAGCTTAGCTTCCCTTTCAACTCCACGCCAAGGTAGCGAGCCGTAACCAAGCTGAAACAAAAACCCAAGATAAGGATGATAATCCTAAAACCACCGCTCATCAGGATGTTTTTTTTCAGATTTATCGCTGCCATTGACAAATCCCAGAATTCATCGCATTCTGTTTTGTTTTGATGCTTATAGAATCTTTCGTATCCATAAATGCATCTTTTTTAGCTCCTTCTTGATGTCAACAATATTGTTCTATGCAATCGCCATCAAGGTCTTTACAAATGAAGTCAAGATGGCCAATGTGCTTTTTGGCTTGACAAGCCTATGAACTATTTTTATTGTGAAATCATTATATGGCACGTGAGGTACCTAATGGAACTCAAAAATCTACAACTTAGCTTTCCTGAAGATTGCAACATCATTTTGGGACAAAGTCACTTCATAAAAACTGTTGAAGACTTATACGAAGCAATGGTAAACAGTGTTCCCGGCATCCAGTTTGGTTTGGCTTTTTGTGAAGCATCCGGTCCCTGCTTAATCCGTAAAGACGGTACAGATAACGGGCTTATTGAGATCGCAGTGCAAAACATGCACAAACTTAGGACAGGACACAGTTTTTTGATTATCATGAAAGATGCCTTCCCCATCAATGTGTTACCGGCAATCAAAGCCTGCCGCGAAGTAGTAAATATCTTTTGTGCAACGGCAAACCCGGTACAAGTGATCGTTGCTCAAAGTGAGCAGGGTTGCGGAATACTAGGTGTAATAGATGGCGCCTCACCCAAGGGTGTAGAATTGGATACCGACATTACTCACCGCAAGAAGTTTCTTTTAGATATTGGATACAAGCGTTAATGCGTTTATTTATCGCTCTTGAGCCTCCTTCTCTTGTAAAGAAAGAATTGCTGGATGCGCTAAGATATCTGCAAGGTATCAAACACAGCGGAATTAACTGGGTTAAGCCGGAAAACCTCCATCTAACCGTGAATTTTATTGGCGAAGTAGCCGAACATAGACTCATTGAGCTTAAAAAGTTGGTTGCCAAACAGGTACAACGCTATTCCAGCCCAATTCTCGCCGCTGAGGGTATAGAGCTATATCCATACCGCTTTCCCCGCCTAATATGGTTAAAGCTGGGAGGGGATGAGAGCGTATTGAAAGCCTTGAACCGACAGACCCTTTCCAGTTTGCGAGCCCTGGGTATAGAGGCCGATGCCAAAGCCCTGAAATTGCATGTAACGCTAGGCAGAATTAAGAGCCAGCAAAGTCCAGAATTTGAGCGGGCTGCTCTTAGCTACAAGATAAGCAGTCAATATCTTGCTTGGAACACTTTGAGCTTATACAAGAGTTTGCTCAGACCCGATGGACCAAAATATGAAGTAATTGAACAATATGATCTAATAAAGACGGAGGAATAATGCTCGATAAAAACAAAGATGCAGCCCTAAAAACTGCCATTTCTCAATTGGAAAAGAAGTTTGGAGTTGGCACCTTGATGCGTTTGGGCGATAAGCCCATCAAGACTGTGGATATAATTCCCACTGGAGCTTTCAACTTGGATATAGCTCTGGGTATTGGTGGCATTCCCAGAGGCAGAATAACCGAAATTTACGGTGCAGAAGCCAGCGGAAAAACCACTCTCTCGCTACACATAGCAGCAGAATGCCAAAAACAAAATGGCATTGTGGCGTTTGTAGATGCAGAACACGCCTTGGATGTAGCTTATGCCAAGCGACTGGGAGTACAGACAGATAACATGCTGCTTTCTCAACCCGATGGCGGCGAACAAGCTTTGGAAGTAACCGAAACCTTAGTACGCAGTTCTGCAGTTGATTTAGTTATTGTAGATTCGGTGGCAGCACTGGTCCCCCGTCAGGAAATTGAGGGGAATATGGGAGATAGCCATGTAGGATTACAAGCCCGTTTAATGAGTCAAGCTTTGCGTAAACTTACTGCCATTGTCTCCAAAAGCAACACTGCGGTAATTTTCATCAATCAAACCCGCATAAAGATTGGCGCTCCCGCCTTTGTAAACCCCGAAACAACCACTGGAGGAGTAGCCCTAAAATTCTATTCTTCTCTACGCTTAGAAGTGCGTTATGCCGGAGCCATAAAAGAAACCGGTGGCGATACTCAAGTAATTGGCGCTCGTACAAAGGTCAAAGTAGTGAAAAACAAGTTTGCTCCACCTTTCAAAACTGTGGAATTCCCCATTATTTTTGGTCAGGGCATCTCCTACCTGGATATTCTAATCGACATGGCAGCAAGTAATGAGATAATTAAAAAAAGCGGCTCTTGGTATGCATACAACGATCTCAAACTGGGTCAGGGCATCGATAAAACTAAACAATATCTAAATGAAAACCCCGAACTGCTAAAAGAGATTGAAGAGAAACTAAAAGCTGAAGTCAATCCCGAACAATTTATTGGCAATTCGGATAATGATGCTTCTGAAGTATTGGACAAAGAATAAACAGCTTAGCTTTATAAGTTTTGACGATGAGTTGTGGGGGGTTCTGCCGCAAAGAACCCTCCATTTCCTTTTTCCTTTCCAATCCGAAACCGAAATCTCTCCCGCTCAGGAAACTGAGCTAAAGCTTGAACTGGAAAAGCGCGCTTGGAAGCTTATAACAGATTATCTGGCAAAAAGTGAACACAGCGAATATCAATGCCATATCTACTTGCAAAATAAACACTTCCATCCCACTATTGTGCATAAATGCCTGAAACTGCTTAAAATGAAAGGATATTTGAGCGACCGACGTTTTGCCGAAATCTATATCCAAAGCATGTTAGAACGTGGTAAAAGCAAAAACGCTATTCGTTTCAAACTTAAAGAACACAAGATTTCCGATGATATCTTCAACGAGCTTTGGGAAAATTTGCAGGATCCCATTCTCCGAAAGGAACTGTTGGAAGAACAGATAGCAAATCTTCTCGTTAGATATCGCCATGAAGAACCGCAAAAAGCCAAACAAAAAGTGTTTACATCTCTTTACCGCAAAGGTTTTTGCATGGATGAAATTAGTGATGCCTGGCGGGATGTTCGCAAACCATGAATTTTTGGCGTGCTGCTATTGCACTGTGTAGCATAATGTTAATGGCATCATGCGCTTTTGTGGGCACAAACCAGTACCCGCTCAGTAGCGCATATCCCCGTTTTGATGATATTCTGCCACATCTAAACGAACTTGCCGCCAAATATCCAGCAGTGATGAAACATCGCATAATTGGCTTTAGCACCGCTGAAAACCTACCAATTTATGCCGCTGAACTGGGGAAAGGTAAACGCAATATCCTCATTATTGGTCAACACCATGCCGATGAAGTTTTGGGTCTTGCCATCAGCATGTATATGATTGAGCAACTCAGTAGAGAATATTTCGAGAACAAAAGCATACATGCACTATTGGATGAATACAGCATCTGGATAGTTCCAACCCTCAATCCTGAGGGTTACCGACTGGTCAGCTCCGGACAAAGCCGCATCAAACGCAAAAATAACCGCGATACAGATGGCAATGGAAAACTGGATATTCGCAGCGATGGTGTGGACCTTAACCGTAACTATCCCATTTTTTGGGATCTGGATCCGGAAATAGACCACATGAGTTCTTTCTATAAAGGAGATGCCCCCGCCTCCGAAGAAGAAATAAAGGCAATTATTGCCCTTAGCAGACGAGTATTTTTCGAATTTGCCATTTTCTACCATTCATCCCTAACCGGTGAACTGAGTGAGCGCATATTTCTTCCTGCCATAAGCGATGAAACCGATAAGTATTCTCTACTTCAGAAACAAGCAAAACTGTATGCAAAAAATGTGGAAAGAGATTATCATAGCGGAACATACACCATTCATACCGGAATTTCGTCTCAAGTGGGAAACGCACGCAATTTCTTTTACCACAGTGTAGGAACATCTGCCATGCTAATCGAAGTTGGGGGTGTAGATCAAAAGGGAAAAAGCATTATCCACCCTACTGATAGAATGGTTAAAAGCATAAATAAGCGACACTTGAAAGCTTTTGTTAAATTGCTGGATTACATGAGCAAAATCTCAACTTAAGATCAAACGATTGCTGAGACAGTTGCAAATCCATTATAAAGTAGATTATTTATGCACGAAATCTCGGTTTGATGGGCTTTTTCTGAGCGTAGCTATTCCCACTCACCATCCTTGTAGTACGAGACTCCGCCCTATGACCCGATTATTCAACGATCTATTATTATAATATTGTTGGCTGCTTGTGCATGTATCTTTGCTGGAGCATGATTAAGAAAGACCTGCTGCTCACTGTTTTTTTGCACTTAACAATCCTTCTTTTGCCCTCATTCCTTAGCGGATAAATAGCATAGGTTTAAGCGGATATTCTGCTATATCAGCAAGATAAAGGTAGGAGGAATTATCGCTAATATATGCTGGAAACAATGGGGTTCTTGTGCTCGTGGAACGGTTTACCCAAATTTTCAAGTGGTGATCTCATGGGGTGGCAAGCTCTGTTTGCCACAAAGACCGAAGGGCTTTTCTTTCTGGCAGCTCCGCTGCCACTGCCAAACGGAGCTTGGCAGCCCAGTGAGAAGCAACCCAAGCGCCGTCGGAGAACTTTAACTGAGAATGGTAAGTGGTGCATGTTAAAATTCCGTAGACATGCGGGAGAAGTTGTGGCAAATCGGGGTGGCAAGCTCTGTTTGCCACAAAGACCGAAGGGCTTTTCTTTCTGGCAGCTCCGCTGCCACTGCCAAACGGAGCTTGGCA
>JAJBBD010000202.1 GCA_020532355.1 Candidatus Cloacimonadota bacterium
CCCAAAGCAGAATGTGCGGCGTTGATCGAAAAACTACGCGGCTTAAGTATTCCCGCAGACGCCCCCTTGGCAGAGTTTTTTACACATTATCGTGAAATTGCCCTTAGATCTTGGGATTACGTATGCCTTCTACAACAGGATCCTCTCTTAAAAAAGACTTCTCTAAAGGAATTGGAAGCATTGTATGAAGACGTGTATAGTACTTTTACTCCGGGTATAAACTACGATAATTCAATTCAAAACCCGGATTATACTCATAAACTCTACGGCGCCGAGATTGGTCCTTTCCTTAGCGCCATCTGTTCTAATGCCGGAGCTATTCGTCACAGCGGTATTGATGGCAATTACGTTTCCGTCCGCTATAGCCTTGATCTGTTCTTTGCTTTGTGGAATTCTCCCGCTAAAAGTGATTACAACGCCCTTCTAAATATCTATAAACAAGAACACTTGAAGATCCATGAACTGTTGGTTCAAGCCTCTTATATACGTCGTTTTTCGCCTCAGAACGATTATTTCTACAAAATCGTACATGATGCCGATCTTGATGATATTCGCTACATGTATCGCTATTGCGCCTACCTCAGCAAATACGATATGGAAATGGCAGAGTTTATCGCCGCCTATCCGCCCCAAGAGCTGGCGGCGATAGCCAGATTTGTGGTAAAAAGCTGGGTAGATGGCTTTGTGCGCGCAAAAAAGGACTACAAAAAAAAGAAATATGCAAATCTGATCATTCCTATCGGCATGGAAGCTCTGGGTCGATTGATAATCGACGAATTGGAAGCCATCGGCATTACCGCTTTGGTGCCTCAACTCCAAGGTAGTGGCTTCAACCGTCAGTATCCCTACGACCATCGTTACGATTCTGCGCTTATGCTGGATCGGGATTTTGTGGATAAATCTCTTCAGATAGGTAAAAACACACTGGAAGAGATAAAAGATATCGTTGCTCAGCAGGCTGGACCCATTTACGTTGAACTTTTTGGAGAAACGCCATTCAGCCCCATCAACAAAAGCACTACCCTCAAACTAAGCGAAGAACAACAGCAACTCATGCGTGAGTATCAAGCCCGTAGCGGACAGCTTTATTACTCTTATTACAAACGAGAGGAAGCCAGCTTTACCATTATAGCGTTTCCTTCTACCGAGATCGGGGATAAATTCCCGGAAATCTTTGCAGATACATTGCGCATCAACTTGCTGGACAGCAAACGCTATGCCACCATCCAGCAAAAGATTATTGATGTACTGGATACCGCCGAATACGTTCACGTTAAAGGAAAAGGCACAAACGAGACAGATATCAAAGTGCAAATGCACCATCTGAAAGACCCCACCCGCGAAACCTTATTCGAAAACTGCGTTGCAGATGTTAATATCCCTGTAGGAGAGGTGTTTACTTCACCAGTGTTAAAGGGAACCACGGGCATCTTGCATGTGGAAGATATCTATCTGGGAAGTCTGCGGTATTTCAATCTGAAGATAGAATTTGAGGATGGATGGGTAAAGAATTACTCTTGCACAAACTACGACAATCCGGAAGAATCTCGTCAGTATGTATTCGAAAACTTGCTCTTTCCTCACAAAAGCCTGCCCATTGGAGAATTTGCCATCGGAACAAATACGTCGGCTTATCAGATGGCCAAAAAGTATGACATCATGTCGCTTTTACCCATCCTGATCATCGAAAAGATGGGTCCGCACTTTGCCATCGGCGACACTTGTTTCAGCCACGAAGAGGATTCCGAACACCCCAGCTTCGTTAATGGCAAAGAGATGATAGCAGTGGACAATGAGCAATCTGCCAAACGCAAGGACGACCCTGTAAACGCATATCTGATGCACCATACAGATATTACTTTGCCTTATGAAATGCTGGAGTTTATCTGCGCCGTAAGTCATGATGGAAAGCATAGCGACATCATTCGCAATGGCAGGTTTGTAATTCCCGGCACAGAAGAACTGAATATCCCACTGATCGAGATGGAAGAAACAAAATAAGAACTTATAAATACAATAAACAGGGCTCACGTTAAGCGTGATCCCTTTTTTCTATCCACGAACCAACACATAGAATGGGGTAAAGCCATACTACAAGGGTAGTGGGTGGTCATAGCTACGATCAGAAAAAGCCCACCAAACCGATATCTCGTGCATAAAAAAACGATATATATGTATGTGCAACGGTCTCCTGAATATTCCGAAGCGTTAAGCTCAGAAACTTGATCCTGCACCAAAGCATAATATTGGCATTAACGAGGGTTAAAGGCACCATCATCCCGTCTCATCCGATGATCTCTGCCTAAAGCTTCGCTATTGTTAGTTTAAAGCTTTTGGAGGGGCATGATTATAATCTAGGAGTACTACTGATAAACTCACTCCCATTATCCCTCAATCAAGCTGTGCAAACAAAGTCTTACTGTATCGAATCGTGCACTTCACTAGGCCCAATCTAAGCCACGATATAAGTCCTTTAAGGGTATAAAAAGACCATAAAAGGTTTAGATAGATGCATCTGGCGTTTTATTAATCACTTGGTATGTTTAGCAAATTGCATTAGTATATTTGATATAAAAAAAAGATTATTACTGTGGAGGTATAAATGCGCGCCAAAAAAATAGCGCTGCTCCTTCTTTTGGTCACGATAAACTTGGGTCTTGCGGCTCAATCGGTTACGTTTAGCATTTCCGAGAAGGTGCTAAAACCTTTAGATAGAGGCTTTATTCGAGCCACACTGGAGATTCCTCCAGATCGTAAACAGAGTGTAGATCCGGCAGATCCGGTTTATTTTTATGTGGAAGCCGAACATCAAGATCTTGAAATTGGCAGATTGGATCTGCCCAAACCTGCTAAAATTGTATCTGATACAGAGTGGCTATACTATCCCAGAGTTACACTTAGCTTGCCTTTCCGGGTTAAAGCTAGTGCACAGCCAGGGCTTAAACAAATCAGTGTTCTGATGAGTTATAACCTCTGCTACGAAAGCGGGATGTGTGATCCTCCGGAAGAACAGGCTGGAACGCTTAGCTTTGAGGTTGTAGCACCCATAACTACCGAAATGGTAGAAGAACCCCCCATTTCCATTACCCAGATGGCAGAACCCGAAGCGCAAGAATCTGCAGAACCTGAACTTGTGCAAGAGGATACAGGAGAATTTGCTAAGGACTTATATGAGGCAAAAGCTCAAGCTCCTAGCGCAAAAAGCGCCGAAGCAAACGCTACAGGTTGGCAGGAAATCCTGAAGTTCCTGCTTTTTGCCTTTTTGGGTGGACTTATTTTGAACATAACGCCCTGTGTGTTGCCGATCTTGCCCATTCGCATTATGGCAATCATCAATCAGGCGCAAAACGATAAATCTAAAGTTTTCCGGCATGTGATGGTATATACTTTGGGAGTGCTTATCTCATTTGCCATCCTTGCCGCTATTTTTATTGGTATCCAGGCTGCAGGGCAATCTGCAGGTTGGGGTACGCAAAACCAGAACCCTTATTTCCAGGTAGCGCTGATGGCAATTGTCTTTGTGTTTGCACTATCGCTTTTAGGAGTATTCGAGATCACCGTTCCGGGCATGAATGCGGCCAATAAAGCCACTTCCAAGGGTGGCTATGGTGGTAGCTTCTTTGGTGGGATCTTCGCCTTTTTGATGGCGATATCCTGCACGGGTCCTTTTCTAGGTGCGGCGTTGCCCTTTGCCATGAAGATGCCTCCAGCACTGATCACGGTATTTTTCCTGATGATCGGTTTGGGCTTTGCCTTCCCCTTTATCCTGATCGGTATCTTTCCCAAAGCGTTGAAGATAATTCCCAAACCCGGGAATTGGATGGTGCTGTTTAAAGAACTGATGGGCTTCGTGCTGTTGTGGCTGGTATATACCATGCTAAAAACCACATTGGCGCTTACCAGTGGAGCATATCTGGTAAATGTAGTCTTCTATCTATTGATTGTAGGCTTTGCTGTGTGGCTCTATGGCAAGTTTGTACGTTTTGAATACAGCCGCGCAACGCAATGGATATTCAGCATTCTGGCTTTGGTCATCATCGTGGCTGCGTCATGGCACTATCTGCCCATCAAAGAAGAGCATCTGGCAGTGGATGCGGTGGTGCCGGTGGGAGACGAAATGCTGCAATCCCCTCATGCCCCTGAGGGCTGGTATATCTTTAGCCCACAGTTGATCGGCAAACTTCAGGCAGAAGGGAAAAGTGTATTTTTGGATATTGGGGCAGAATGGTGCAAAAATTGCAAGACGAATGAAAGGACAGTGCTCTTTACTGAAGATATAATGCAAGATTTTGCCGCTAAGGAAGTAGTGTTGCTAAAGGGTGATTTCACCAAAAAAGACCCCGTGTTGCTAGATTGGATTACGAGTCACGAGCGTTTGGGGGTGCCCTTCAATGCTCTTTACATTCCAGGTGAAGAGCCACAGATATTTCCGGAATTGATCAGTAAGAATATGATTCGGGATGCCCTGAAAAACATCACGAATTAAGGAGTAAAAGATGAAGCTAAGGATAGCGATAATAAGCTTACTTGCCTTGCTGCTTCTGGCTGGGGCTTGCGACAGGTATGATCACGATTTTAGCGATTTGCCGACGGGGGATGTCGATAGTCTGGAATCATTCCTGAGCATTGTAGAGCATTATTTTAGCATACTGAATCGTGATAATTTTGCCAATATAGAAGCTCTGTATGCCGAAGACTACATCCACAACGGAGTAGATAAAAGTGAACGCCTGGCATGGATTGAAAGCTTTTTGGATGAACCCGGCGTGTTGTTTGAAGTATCCGATAAGGCATGGAACCATATTATAGACAATCATGGCGTGGTAAACTGGCGCCTGAAAGTGCTAAGTCCAGATGCTAAAGCAGTTCTGGCCGACAGTCTTTTTGTGGGTGAAAAAGTGAGATATGGAGATGAGGGCTGGGTTCTGCTTGGCAATCAAGCCTGTGTTCCCGATGAATCCAAAAAGCTGGTAATTGCGGAATATTTTACTTTTGATAGCTGTCCATATTGTCCCCCTGCAGAGGCGAAACTGAATGAATTACAAGAAGCGCATCCGAATTTCATCTATTTGGAACATCATATCGCCAACACTTTGCTGGTACAGGGAAACGATACTGCTAACTATTACAGCGCTTTTAGGGCACCAACTGCCGTATTTCAGGGCATGAGTAAGGTGACAGGTAGCGATGATGAACAACTGGATGCTTACGAAAGTATTGTGAGCTACCTGGTTAGCGAAAACAGAAGCATCGAAATTGAACTGCAAAATATAAGTGCCAATTCACAAGAAATCAGCACATTAGTAATGCTGAATCCCCTAGAAGAGCTGGATCTTACAGATATGTATCTGAACTATGTAATTATCACCGATGAGGTAAGCCAGACCAATGTGAACGGCGAACCTCTGCACAATGTAGTGCGTGCGGTGGGTAGGTCTCTTCTGATACCAAATGATCTTACCACGGGCAAACAGATAAGCTTGAGCACATCGGGGGCAATGCCATCCAATTACAAGCTGGTAGTATTTGTGCAATATCGCCCGCCATCATTTACCAATGAATCTCGCATCTACGACGGAATAGTACACAGCGTTTCCGCAAAATAAAGGAGAACCCGATGAGAAAGATATTTACTCTTATGGCCTTGATAATCATGATTTTACCGGCTTTTGCCGACACTATGCCGGATTTTAAACTGCCGGATCTAAGCGGTAACGAGGTTACGCTTGCTTCCCTTTTGGGCAACGGACCGGTTATTATAGATTTCTGGGCAGATTATTGTAAGCCCTGTAAAGAGGCAATGCCAGCGCTCAATACTCTGATGGAGAAATATGAAGAGCTTACGGTAGTGATGATCTCTATCGATGCACCCAAGACTCAAGCGCGCGCCAAAAGCTATCTTAAGAGTAAAAACTTCAAGTTCATCACTCTCTTTGATCCGGATAAGAAACTTGCCAAACAGTTGAATGTGGTGAATCCCCCACATAGCTTTATTCTGAATAATGCTGGTGAGATAGTGTATTCTCACATTGGCTTTGAAGTCGGCACAGAAAAGGTCTATGAAGCTCATGTGAGAGAATTGCTGGGTCTCAAAGATGAACCTGTCCATAAACCCGGTGAGGATGGTGAGCACTGCGGCAACTGTGGGCATCATGAAGAGAAGGAAGAATAATGAAGTGGAAGCTTGTTATCATTTTGGTCTTCATGGCGCTTTCGCTAATGGGGCAAAACACTTTGCAGATCAATGGCTTGAATGAAGCAGAATTTGTGTATCGCACGGCGGCGGATTCTTTGAATGCATATTTCTCCAATGAATTTGGTTTCAATCTGGCATATCAGGATTTTAGTTTTGGGATGAAGTTCATCAGCGATCTACCCAAATATTCCAATGAACAAACCGAACTGATGGATGAGATCGCTCCAGAGCGCTTAAGTGTAGAATGGGACGAGTTGTATGCCGGTTTCAAGCGTGATGAATTTAGCCTCCATGTTGGCACTACAGAAGAATCTTTTGGCAATGGCATAGTGTTTCGCAGTTACAAGGACATAGAGTTTGACGAGGATCACCGCCTGCAAAGCGTTTTGATGGGCTACGACGGCAAATTGAAGTTAAAGGGCATCTACGGAGCTATTGCGAACAAAGATAACACTAGCCGTTACGATTTGGCATACGGAGCAGACGCTGAATATCCGCTTATCTCTGGGCTAAGAATGGGTGCAACCGCCATGGCGTTTCGCGACCTCAGCCCGATGAATACATATAACTACCGGGATGTTTTTGGCGGCAGAATGCATTATTCTTCTGCGGCTTTTGAGGGCTTCGGCGAATATGCCTATAGCAAACGGTATAAGATCGATAA
>JAJBBD010000203.1 GCA_020532355.1 Candidatus Cloacimonadota bacterium
CAGCTTAGTAAGGAATGGGCAGATAGTATCCTAGCAATTGAACCGGATATTCCAGAAATGGATGTTGCATCGGCCAACCAACTCCAGAATAAGCTATCAGCCCCGCCAGCTTATGTAACTGATGCACATTTGAAGAAGCTTGAGAAGGTAATAAGCGCTCTCAATAAAAGGTTGAGTGAGATCAAGATTGAGTGGCTTGTAGAGAAATACTATGAGTTATCAGAAAAAGACAAAAAACACTTCCATGCAATAATAGAATCTATGTCCAACAAGGAATTGTCTTAATGAAGACCAACCATACAAAGTCTGTTCGCAGTGGTCTTCTTGGTGACAAGATTAACACTGGAATAATATGAACCTCCGTGAATTAGCAATGTATACTTCAAGCTTGTCATGGCGAATTTATTCATTTAGAAAGAGGTTGAACAATGTGGGGATCACACAGATATAACCGCCCTCAGAGAAAAAGGGAAACTAGCAAAGTAGATATTCCAGAATTTATCGCGAACGAGTTCGCAGTAGTTCTATGGTATTACAATGAACGTCTCAATAGGGATGAAGGTTTTATTAACCACCATTTATACGGGGACATACATTTTTGGAAAAGCGCTCTGAATCAGCCCTCAGAGTCGAGTAGTCTGAAAGAAAATGTACCCGTAGTTTTTAACGGGCATAAGAAAAATGAGGAAATCGTTGTAGACAGATTGATCATAGCTAAGTCGAGTGAGTTAAACAAAGAGATGACTGAGAGGTTGATCCAGTTAGTTTTCGGTAAATGGAAGCACTCATACTACTGGAAAACGATTTGCATGGACGCGATCACAGACCATCTAGACTCTAGCGAGCAGACAAACCTATTCATATCGCTTGTGAGAGAGTATGAGCAGAATAATACCTGCAACGAGACTACCCTGATTGAGTTGACGAGATTTTTTACTAAACTCGACCATGCTAAGTTAGATCCGATTTTCAAGCAATATTTATCAGAATACAAGTATTACTTGTATGCCATCAAGCACAATGTCACTCTTGATGAACAATCATACTACACGGCAATTGGTTATATGTTGTTGAACGGAAAGTATGAATCTGGAGTACCCGACTTACTCCTTGCTTTACAACAAAATAACTATGGATTTCAGACTGGTACGATTACTAATATACTAAAACAATTGAAAACCGAGGATCAATTCTACAAGACAATTCACCTGGACTTGTTTAACAGCGGATTTTCTTGGAGCATTATCAAAGCAGATGCACGGATTAGAATAAAAGTAACTAATCTAGAGTCCTTTAATAAGTGGTATCAAGCTCAGGTGAGCTTCGAATTCCCGGGTCAGAAAAACATGGGCTCAGCTTCAGAAAAGGATAGAGTTTCACACTATATCGACAATTTTAGCCTGTTTATAGACTTCAATAATTGGGCTGAAGCATTATCCTTAGGTTTCAGTTTTTTTACTCTGATAGTGGATGACATACTACAACATTGCAGACAATCATCAGAAATGGACCTTTGGGGGAAAATCAAACGGATCTGTGATAGCACGACAGATAAAATGTGCATATCTAGCATTAAGGATACTGCTCTTTGCCTAGCGAAATTTGTGACTCCAGATAAGCTACATTTATGGAGAATTATTCATGCTTGTAGCTCATGTTTACACAGTGACTATTCCGATATCTCTATTAAGGCTTTCGAAATGATTCCAGAGCCTGAAGCAAAAGCAGCAATCTGGGCTATTTATCATGATGCCAAGTTCTATGAGGGATTTGGCATAAAAGAATTGTTAACATCATTGAGGAATCTATCTAAAGAAAATCAATGCAGAGTTTTCAACAGGCTATTGGCGGAAGCAACAACAATGGAGGAAGTTAAGCGCATATGCAATCTTGAAGCGATCACAAGTCTTTGCAACTCGAGTATTGAAAAACTCAAGCGATTTCTTAATCTTATAAATGAACACAAGACCGGCTCAGATATCAACAAATCTGTAATATCCAATGCTTATATACGTCTTCTTATTCACAGTGAGGGGATTGCAGAGCTAGAATATTATTTACCGATGTGTAATTTTCGAAATGTCCCTTCGGACATCACGGTGTCAAAAAGAGATAACGAGATCTCTATTAGTTTTGAAGGAGACCATAATGTGCATAAAATGCCTTATGGGTATGTTGATAATGGTGGGTTCAACTATTCAAATGATACCCTAAAACCAGATTCTCGTGTATTCGGTAATGTCCCATTGGTAAGCCAAGACAATCAGAATAGTGTCTCTGCAGATACGCCTGTATTTTGCGAAGGTAGGTTGGTTAGAAATGAAAAAAGTAGAATCCAGCCGTCGATTTCCCAAGAGTACGATATCCCGTATTACTGGTGTTACAATAGAAAATGCATATTCCCAACCATGGAGTATGCTCTCGGCGTTGAACATAATTTCACATACTCCTCCAGTTTTGAGGTTACTGCTAGTTATAAGTTTGGACTTTTGAATATTTTGAAACTCTGGGGAGTGAACTTCAACTCAAGTATGATGGCTAACGTGGTCAGTGCATCAATGAACAGCGCTCAGAGATTATTTGAGCACTTGAAATGCCATGAATGCGGCGTTTATATGATACCCACTAAAACGAGTAATTATGCGTACTACCAAACACACCTGTATCAGTGTGAGAAATGCGGTATTGAAGTATATTTATCCCATTGCTTAAACCCTAATTGTACAGACATCATTGACAGTAGAGATTGTAGCAAATGTCCCAATGGCTGGTATATCTGCAAATCATGTTTAGCATGCTGCAATGATGAAAAATTTGAAATACGAACTCATATTAGAAAGGATACAGGTCAGTCTGAAGTGAAAATGGTAGGGCATAAAGGGAAACATATTTTCTGTCCAAAATGTGGTCAACAACTCGATGGGGAGAACAAAAGAGATCCAGAAAAACAGAGAAAGATTACTGATTATCTCGAGAAATCAGGCAGAGAATTGGTTCGAAGCAAGGGGATAAAGGATGGTCACTGGTATCTTGTTAACCTCAGGGTTTATGCCAGTAGATTAAAGGATGAGATTTCTGTGCAAGATATTGTTAGGAGGTTCGCATCGTATGGTTTATCAGTAAAGAAGTCTGACGTTGCAACAACTGAACAGCCTTGGTACTTCGTTAGTGATTCTCCCAAAGAAGGCGATCTATGCGCTGGCGCTTTTACACTAAGTGATATAGTGGTTAAGAGCAGAATTATATGTAATTGCGGATATTCAGTGAGAGGGTCATATGCAATAGCGTCCTATCACAATAGGGTGAAGAGGGATTAGAATTGAATGTGCCAGGAGTATTTGAACTAAACCTTAACAATCTGTAAGCGGTAAAGCATTTCTTTGCAGAATCCCTGTCATAATTTGAAGATTTCGGTGATCTGATTTGCAGAAAGCCTGTCAAAAACCACCTAAAATGGTCTTGGTAAGGATGAGCAAGGATGAGCTACGATGCGACAGTTTGCAGTTTTCGCCGCACAATTTGCAGATTTCGTTGTCACTTTGTAGTGGGCATGAAAAGATTATCCGTTCTTCCTTGGGGAAACAAAACGAAGCCAATATTTCTTGACAGTTAATTACAATGCTCAAATCATATACTTACCGCTTGGGCGGAAGGATA